>CALFSY010000022.1 GCA_937916365.1 uncultured Jannaschia sp.
CCAGACAACATAATCCACCAAAACCGGTGTTGGCACAGATGCGGTTAGCGTCGCAGAAACGCGCGCGGTTTGCCCAATGACAGGCGCGTTGGGGTGTAAATCGAAGGTCTCAACTGAAACGGGTGCATCGGGCCGATACCCTAACATTACCATGGCGCGAGGGTCGCCCTGCTTGATTAATGTGCGCAGTGCGTGGCGCGTTATCCAGATCAGTTCTTTTTTGGTTTGCCGCCCTTCGGCGTGCCAAGCTGCCAACCGATCCATCACACGCCCCCCATCCCGTTTCGATAGATCGTTCAAATGATTGGCCACTGATCGCGTCACAAAACGCGCCGGATCGGCATGTAATATATCAAGAAGCGGCAGCGCAGCAAAGGGATCGGTGGTTAACCGTTTGGCCCAGGGCAGGTTGGGGCGTGTGCCTTCGCTTACCAATCGGCGCACATGGTAATGGTCGTGGTGCGCCCATTGCGCCAACCGCGCCATAACGATGTCTGGCCAGGTATTCAAAAACGGGCGAATATAAGATTCCATCGAAAACCGTTTCGTGGCGCATTCGATTAAATCAAGCGCGCGATCACGGTAAGCATCGGTCAACCCATGGCGCACGGCAAAAATGCCAGGGACGGCATGGATAAAGCGCCCAAAATCGTCATCTGTTTTTGTGGGGTCCAGTGGCGGCGGCATCGCAGATTCAAGTTGATCGGCCATCGTGGGAAAATCAGAGGCCAGGTGCGGGGTCAAACAATCGGCGATCCAATCCAGCCGTTCCAATAATTGCCGCGCGGCCAAACCCGGCATCACCGCATCCAAAAACACCTGCGCGGGAAAGCCCGGGATACCGGCGGCATATTCACGCGCCAAATCACCCAACGTATCGGCGTTAAACAAATGATCTTTCAATGAAAAAGAATCAGCCATCGCAATCAAATTGTTGCATTAACCCCACCCCCGTCTAACAGGATATTTTGCCCCACGATGTAGCCTGCGTGTTGCGAACATAAAAACGCGCACGCCGCGCCGAATTCTTCGATTGTGCCATAACGGCCGGCCGGAATGGTCGCCCAACGTTGTGCGCGGGCCGCATCGGGGGTGATGTTTTGCGTTTGTGCCGCTGCATGTTCCAACGCCACGATGCGGTCGGTTTGATGCGCACCAGGCAACAGATTGTTAATTGTTACGCCAAACTTTGCCACCTGCCGCGCGGTGCCAGCCACATACCCCGTCAACCCCGTGCGCGCCGCATTAGAAAGACCCAACTGTGGGATCGGGGCCTTAACGGATTGTGAGGTAATGTTTACCACACGCCCCCACCCTTTTTCGATCATTCCGGGCAACAGCGCGGTCATCAATGCAATAGGGGCAAGCATGTTGGCATCCAATGCGGCGATGAAATCCGCGCGGTCCCAATCAGACCACAAACCGGGCGGCGGCCCGCCCGCATTTGTCACCAAAATATCAACGTCATCGGCAACGTTCAGCACCGCTTTGCGGTCCTCTTCGACCGTGATGTCAGCAGTCACTATGTCGACCTTTACGCGATGGGCTGCGCGGATGGCGGCCGCCGTTGCCTCTAATTCCGTGGCCCCGCGCGCGTTCAGCACCAGGTTCACCCCGGCCTCGGCCAACGCCATGGCGCACCCTTTACCCAGCCCCTTTGACGATGCACACACCAATGCGCGGCGGCCTGCAATGCCTAAATCCATGTCATGTTCCCATTCGATGTCTTTTTGATGATACGGCATGAAAACATGATGGGCGTTACCATGGCGCTTTCATGTAAATCCTACGCCCCTATGATCCCTGGCGCTGGATCTGCTGCATCGTGCGGCGCACCATGTTAATCCTTTGTGCATTGGGGGGATGTGTGCTTAAAAATCGATTGGAAGGTTCGGGAAGCCGTTGAAAAAATGCCGCACCGATTAATGGGTCATACCCCGCGCGATAGGCGATGATCGTGCCCAATGAATCCGCTTCTAACTCTGCCGATTGCGAAAATTGCCGCGCCGCAAGAGTGGATCCAATGCGCGCGGCCTGGTTTATCTGTTGTGATGAGCCACCCTGCCGCCGAACAATTTCGCCAAGAATAACCGCCCCCACAGTCGCCTGTGTGCGCCGTTCGGCAAGATGGCGCGCGATGTGATGGCCGGCCTCGTGCCCCATGACAAAAGCCAGTTCATGGATATTGCGCGCCTCGGTGATTAAACCAGCGGTAAAAACGATCACAGGTTGCCCGCGCCGATTGACTGTTTGGAATGCGTTGACGCCCGATTGCGGTCTATTATCAACCAAGATAATGAAATCACAATTCTGGCGTGGCGTTTCTTGGCGGCAAATCCGTTCGATCACCGGTTCCATACGTCCCACCATCTGATTGAAATTTCGAACAGCTGTGCCCGAACTTACCCTTGGTGGCGTGCTTGTGGCGGCGGGGGCCGGTGTTTGGGGCGCGGTTGTTGGCGCCGGAACGGTGCAGGCGCCCAAAACCAGGGCCAAGGTCATTATCAAAATTGGGGTGGCGCGCATGTCTAATCCCATCCTGCGTAATTTCGCCTCTTATCCTACTACGAAACTTTGGGTGTTGGTCTACCCCTAATTCGGGTTAGGGTGGCATCATTTTTGGTCTTGACCATAAGCGCGCGCAACATAGGTCTAATCTATGTCTATAATACGCATTTTATATAATCACCGCTGCGCCCTATGCCGTGCCGAAATATCACACTACCAGGCACGGGCCACAGCAGCCAATGCGCCGATTGTTTTTGAAGATCTGCATCAAACCGACCTTGGTGTGTGGAACTTAACCCCGGATCAGGCCAAACGCCGAATCCACGTGGCCTTTCCCGATGGACGCATCGAAAGCGGTATCGCGGCCTTTATCGCCATTTGGCGATCGCTGCCGGGGTTGGCATGGATCGCCTGGATCGTGGAACGCCCCGGTATCCATGCCTTGGCCGATTTCGGATATAATAATGTGATCGCACCGTGGATTTACCGCAGACAGGTGCGGCGTGATGCACACAACACCGCCGGATGATATGTTCACAATCGAACACGACTTTGATGCCACAATCGTAACTTTGGTGGATGACGGGGGTGGGGCGGTCAGCGCCACCTTGCAAGAAGACGTTAAAATTGCATCGTTTGATGATCGCATCGTGGTCGAACAATTTGACCCAACCACCAACACAGCCCAAAAAATCACCTTATCAATATCACAGATTAGGGATTTGGCCGTCGCGCTTAATCTGCCAGAGGGGGTATATCGGCTGGACCATCCAAATGACGCGTAATTGCCCCCCCATGATCTGTTGGAATGTGACCTTTGGCACACCTTACCTGATTGACTGTATCGCCCGAACGCGCCTATGTAAAACGTATATGCGCAAGGCACGCAAAAGGGGAAGGAATCGTAACAGATGAATAAAATCTACGATTCGGCGGACGCGGCCCTCGACGGCCTTTTAAGCGACGGTATGTTTATCGCGGCCGGTGGGTTTGGATTGTGCGGGATACCGGAACTTTTGATCGATGGTATTGTGAAAAGCGGGGTTAAGAATTTAACCGTCGCCTCCAACAACGCGGGCGTTGATGATTTTGGTTTGGGTAAACTGTTGGCCACCCGGCAGATTAAAAAAATGCTGTCGTCCTATGTCGGGGAAAATGCCGAATTCATGCGCCAATACTTGGCCGGGGAATTAGAGTTAGAATTCAACCCGCAAGGCACACTGGCCGAACGAATGCGCGCGGGCGGCGCGGGCATTCCGGGATTTTACACCAAAACCGGTGTGGGCACCATGATCGCCGACGGCAAAGATCACAAAGACTTCGACGGCGAAACCTATATCATGGAACGCGGGATTTTTGCCGACCTTTCCATCGTCAAAGCGTGGAAAGCAGATGAAACGGGCAACGCAATTTTCCGCAAAACTGCGCGCAACTTTAACCCACCCGCCGCAACGTGCGGCAAGGTATGTATCTTAGAGGTCGAAGAAATCGTGCCTATTGGTATGCTCGACCCCGATCATATTCATCTACCTTCCATCTATGTGCATCGCCTGATCCAAGGGGAACACGAAAAACGCATCGAACAACGCACCACACGCCCAAGGGAGGACATATAATGCCTAAATTTATACTTGCCTATCATGGGGGTGGTCGCCCCGATACGCACGAGGCACGGCAGGCCGCGATGGCCGCTTGGGGGGCTTGGATGGAAAAATACAAGGCTGAAATCGTCGATCCCGGCGCACCGGTGGGCCAATCCCAAACAGTTTCATCCGATGGTGTCGCCGATCATGGCGGTGCAAATCCGTTGTCGGGATATACGATTTTGAATTGTGCCGATATGCAAACAGCGATTTCCATCGCGCAAGATTGCCCCATCGTGGATCATAATGGCGGCTCGGTCGAGGTGGCCCCGATTTTGGAGATGTGACAATGCCCTGGGATCGTAACCACATGGCCGCACGCGCGGCACAGGAATTATCCGATGGCATGTATGTCAACCTTGGCATTGGGATTCCAACACTGGTGGCCAATTATGTGGGCGATATGGACATCACATTACAATCGGAAAACGGCATGTTGGGCATGGGCCCCTTTCCCCATGAAGGGGAGGAAGACCCCGACCTTATCAACGCGGGCAAACAAACGATTACCGAACTTGACCGCACATCGTATTTCGATAGCGCCACCAGCTTTGCCATGATCCGTGGGGGAAAAATTGCATTGTCCATTTTGGGCGCGATGGAGGTTGCCGAAAATGGTGATCTTGCAAATTGGATGATCCCCGGCAAATTGGTCAAGGGCATGGGTGGCGCCATGGATTTGGTGGCCGGCGTGGGCCGCGTGGTCGTGGTCATGGATCACACCAATAAATACGGCGATTCCAAAGTTTTGAAGGAATGCACGTTACCGTTGACGGGCAAGGGCGTGGTGGATCGGATTATCACAAATTTGGGCGTTATGGATGTTGTGCAAGGTGGTTTGCGCATCGTCGAACTGGCCGACGGCGTGACCGAGATCGACCTGCGCGCCGCAACCGAGGCCATGATTGTTTAGCGTCATAAGGGGCGTTTTCGCGGAAACATGGCCCCTACACGTTTCAGGCACGATTGGTCGGCCATACTATTTGTTATGCAGCGTGTAATGACCGCTTTTTGTCCTTTTAATTCCGACAAAAACCCAGGCACTGCCTTAATCGCGCCCCTATTAGATGACAAAACAATTTCACCATTCGGGGGGTAATCCGAAATGGAAACTCAGTGGGGCATGGCCCTTTTTCACACTAAAGGCTGCGATGATAATCCCATTCAAAAGCGAATCGAACGATAAAATCGCCATGCTGTCCATTGATTGGATCGTTCTAACCATGGCGGCGTTCGGCCTTTCGGTGGCTGTTTTGACCATATGTTTCGACACCATTGATGACATCGAACATGCTGTAACCCTGCAAATCAGCGATAGAGGAACGGGGTCGGGGTATTTTTTGGCAGGCCCGGCCAACTAAACAAACCCGTCACTTCATGGGGGTGGCGCCGGTCTTGGATGCTGGTCGCACGGCCAAACATTTCTATATTAGGCGTATGATTGCCCATTACCCCGATGTTACCCCGGCCCTGCCCCCCATGATTGCTGGTTGGTTCGCGATGCGGGGATGGGCCCTGCACCCCCATCAGCGCCAGATGCTGGACCAAGCGGCCACGCCTTGCCAGATTTTGATCGCACCCACAGGCGGCGGCAAAACCATGGCGGGTTTTTTGCCCAGTTTGAAAGAATTGGCCGAAAGTCCATGGGCCGGGCTGCATACAGTTTATGTATCCCCACTTAAGGCGCTGGCCGCCGATATTAAACGTAACCTCACCGGCCCAATCACTGACATGGGCCTGCCGATCCGTGTTGAGGATCGCACGGGCGATACCCCGGCCCACGTGAAAAAACGCCAACGCGCCGATCCGCCGCATATTTTGCTCACGACCCCCGAAAGTCTGGCATTATTGATTTCCCATCCGGATGCCCGCCATACATTCGCCGGTCTGCGGCGGGTTATTATCGACGAAATCCATGCCTTGGCCGAATCGAAACGCGGCGATCAGGTTATGTTGACCCTGTCGCGGTTACAATCGTTGGTCCCGGGGTTACGCCGCGTGGGGCTATCCGCCACAGTTGAAAATCCTGCGGCCATCGCCCGTCTTTTGGCGCGCTATCCCGATCCGTGCGCCATTCTTGTGGCTGATCCAGGCCCCGCCCCGGATATTCAGATGCTGCACACCAAGGCATCACCCCCATGGTCCGGCGGCGGCGGAAAACACGCGATCCCAGAGGTGCTGGATCACATCAAAGCCCACAAAACCACGCTTATCTTTCATAATACGCGCGCGCAAGCAGAACTGTTTTTTCACAACCTTTGGTTGGCCAATGATGACGGCCTGGCCATTGGTGTTCACCATGGGGCCTTAGCCCGGGAACAACGGCAAAATGTAGAACACGCCATGGCCAATGGCGCCTTACAGGCCGTGGTATGCACCGGAACCTTGGATTTAGGTATTGATTGGGGGGATGTTGATTTGGTCATCCAAATCGGTGCACCCAAAAACGTCAAACGCCTGGTGCAACGGATTGGGCGTGCCAATCATCGCTACAACGCCCCGTCAAAAGCGTTGATCGTGCCCGCCAATCAGTTTGAGATTTTGGAATGCCACGCCGCGTTAGCAGCCGTGCGCGATCACACACTGGACGGTGACATCGACCATGACGGCCCACTGGATGTGTTGTGCCAACATATTTTGATATGTGCCGCCGCCGGCCCATTCCACGCGGATGCACTGTATGAGGAAATTCGCACAACGGGGGCCTATGCCGACCTACCGCGCGACACCTTTGATCGGTGTTTGGAATTTTGCGCCACCGGGGGCTATGCGCTCAGGGCCTATGACCAATGGCAGCGTTTGGTCAAACGACACGATGGCGCATGGCATCTGCGCGACCCCCGCGCCGCAGCGCGCATTCGGATGAATATCGGCACCATTGTCGATGCCGATAAAATGCAGGTGCGATACCAAAAAACCCGCGGTGGCGCACCCCTGGGCGCGATTGAGGAACATTTTGCCGCCATGTTGAACAAAGGCGATACATTCCTGATTGGGGGAAAAATCGTGCGCTACGAAGGTTTGCGCGACATGGTGGTCGAAGTATCGCGCACCACACACCAAACCCCTAAAATCGCGGCGTTTATGGGCACAAAATTTTCAACCTCAACACAGCTTTCAAATCGCATATTGGCCATGTTTCAAAATGATGATTGGCCCGATTTACCCGAACATACCCGCGCCTGGCTGCGCCATCAACGGGCGGTCAGCCACCTGCCCGAACGTGAACGATTACTGGTGGAAACATTTCCCCATGATGGACGCGAACATATGGTCGCTTATGGCTTTGCGGGCCGAAATGCACAACAAACCTTGGGGTTGTTAATCACAAAACGCATGGAAGACATCGGTTTGCACCCCATGGGATTTGTGGCGACCGATTACGCAACGTTGATTTGGGGACTAACCCCTGTGGATGATCCTGCGCCTTTATTTGCCCGCGAAAACGTGATGGATGCGATGGAAACTTGGCTGGCTGATAATGCCGTGATGAAACGCACGTTTAAGGTGGTGGCTTTGATTGCGGGATTAATTGACCGCACTGTGCCGGGTGGCAAACGCAAAACCGGCCGCCAAACGGCATTTGCCACCGATATTATCTATGACACATTGCGCAAATACGACCCCAATCACATCATGCTAGACATCACACGCCATGAGGCGATGCGCGGCCTGGTCGATTTTGGCCGGATCGAAGAGATGCTGGCCCGCATCAATGGCCGCATTCATCATGCGCGCCTGCCCCGGATCAGCCCGTTAGCCGCCCCTTTGTTTTTGGAACCTGGCCGTATCCCCATTGCGGGCCGTGCCGATCAAAAGTTGTTGGCGGAAATGGCGCATCAACTTCTGCAAACTGCGGGTTTTTCGATATGATTTTTGTTGGGGTTGTGATGCACAATCACCGCGCCTATGCGGCATGGCGGTGTGTGAGATGATGGATACGATGACGGGATTTGAATTTTCCTTTCGTGGGAAAAAATGTCTTATCCTACCCTCTGGGGCGCTGTTCTGGCCGAACGAATCGTTGCTGTGCGTTTCGGATTTACATCTCGGCAAATCGGCACGCATCGCGCGGCGGGGGGGTGCCATGCTACCGCCTTATGAAACGCGCGACACGCTTGATCGTTTGGCCCGCGACATCGCCATCACCCAGGCGCATTGTGTCGTCTCTTTAGGCGATGGTTTCGATGATGTCACCGCCGCGCACGATTTACCGGCACAGGCGATGCAGCAGCTTGCCACATTAACAACAGGGCGCGATTGGATCTGGATTGCGGGCAATCACGACCCCGGCCCAACCCACCATGGCGGTATCCATGTGGCCGAGTTTATCCGGGGGCCTTTGACGTTTCGCCACATTGCCCAACCAAGCCAGGCCGCTGAAATTTCGGGGCATTATCATCCAAAGGTTCATATGCGTGTGCGTGGCCGCACGCTGCACCATCGGTGCGTTTTGGTCAATCGTGATCGCATTGTTCTGCCCGCCTATGGCACCTATACGGGCGGCATGCCGCATAATCATCCGGTGCTTTCAACGCTAATACCCCCGCCAGGGCGCGCGATCGTTTTGACGGGCGGCGGGGCAATACCCGTGGCCATTCCATTGGTGGCGAACACAGACACCACCGCCGTGGGCGACGGCAACACCATCTAAAGGCTATGTTAGACGGTCAACCCTTCTGGTTCTGCCACACCATGGGCGCGGCAACATGCGGTTAACGTATTCGCCAACAGACACGCGATAGTCATGGGGCCCACACCGCCAGGCACCGGTGTGATCGCGCCCGCAACGTCAATCGCGCTGGCAAATTCCACATCGCCCACAAGCCTGGTTTTCGCTGGATCATCGGGATGTGGCACGCGGTTGATGCCCACATCAATGACTGTGGCCCCGGGTTTGATCCAATCGCCCCGGATCATTTCCGCCCGCCCCACAGCGGCGATCAAAATATCGGCCCGACGGCAGGTTTCAGCCAAATCTTTGGTGCGGGAATGGGCGATGGTGACAGTGCAACTGTCCCTCAATAAAAGCTGCGCCATGGGTTTTCCCACGATGTTCGATCGCCCCACCACCACGGCGTTAAGGCCGCTAAGATCACCATGGTGATCGCGCAGTAACATCAAACACCCCAACGGCGTGCAGGGCACCAATGCCTTTTGCCCCGTGCCGAGCAGACCAACATTAGAAATATGAAAACCATCTACATCTTTGGCCGGATCAATCCGGTTAATCACCTTGGCACTGTCCACATGCGCAGGCAGGGGCAGTTGAACCAAAATGCCATGCACAGCAGGATCAGTGTTTAGTGTGTCTACCAGGGCCAAAATATCAGCCTCAGGCGTGGCGGCATCAAGCCTATGTTCAAAACTTGCCATACCTGCGGCGACAGTTTGTTTGCCCTTGTTGCGGACGTAAACCTGGCTTGCCGGATCTTCGCCCACCAAAACAACGGCCAGACCCGGGGTGACATTATCCGCCGATTTTAGATGTGTGGTGTGTGCCGTCACGCGGGCGTGCAGAGCGTGCGCATAGGCGCGTCCGTCGATCAATGTTGCCGTCATGTTATAATCCCTGTTGGGGGTGATATTTGGGCGGCCTCCCGTGCGATCGACCATTCGATGATCTGCCGCCATACTGCTTCAACCAAATCTGGATCAAGCCCGGCCTCCTGCGCCGCATGGCGCACATGGGCGATGACTTGTGCAACCCTTGTTTCAACCCGTGCAGGGATACCAGCATCGCGTTTTAACGTTATGGCACGATCAATATATCCCATCCGTTCGACCAACAAACGCACCAGTTCGGCGTCCAGACCATCAATCTGCACGCGCAAGGTGGCCATATCCGCACAGTCATCGGGCGCAACACGGCGCGAGGTGGACAATGAACCAGGGGCGCGCGCACGATGGGTCAAAATAATCCCTCAATCTGCCCCGCGTCATTTAGCATGATTGCCTCGGCCGAAGGCACGCGCGGCAAACCGGGCATCGTCATAATCTCACCACAGATCGCAACGACAAATCCGGCGCCTGCCGATAGACGCACTTCGCGCACCGGTAGTGTATGGCCGGTGGGCGCCCCCCGCAGATTTGGATCGGTGGAAAATGAATATTGCGTTTTGGCCATACACACGGGCAGGTGGCCGTATCCAGCGTCTTGCCATGTGCGCAGTTGATCGCGAATTTTTTTATCGGCGATCACTTCATCGGCATGGTATATGGATTTTGCAATCGTTTCGATTTTTTCAAACAACGGCATGTCATCGGGGTAAAGCGGGGCAAATTGCGCCCGCCCGCCCTCGGCCATATCCACGACCTTGCGCGCCAGGGGTTCGATACCGGCGGATCCTTCGGCCCAATGGCGGCATAAAATCGCCTCAGCGCCCAGGCTGGCCACATAATTTTGCACGGCGTCGATTTCGGCCTGGGCATCGCCCGCAAAATGGTTGATCGCAACGATGGCGGGCACCCCGAATTTTTTCACGTTTTGAATGTGGCGGCCCAAATTAGCGCAACCTTTTTGCACCGCTTCTATGTTTTCGGCCCCTAAATCGGCCTTGGCCACCCCGCCATTCATTTTAACCGCGCGCACGGTGGCCACGATCACCACGGCATCGGGGGCCAAACCGGCCTTGCGGCATTTGATGTTCATGAATTTTTCGGCACCCAAATCGGCGCCAAATCCGGCCTCTGTCACCACATAATCGGCCAGTTTCAACGCGGTTTTGGTTGCAATTACCGAATTGCACCCGTGGGCGATGTTGGCAAATGGCCCACCATGCACAAACGCCGGGTTATTTTCCAACGTTTGGACAAGATTGGGTTGCATTGCATCTTTCAAAAGCACCGTCATGGCGCCGTCGGCCTTTAGATCGCGGGCATAGATCGGTGTGCGATCACGGGTATACGCCACGATAATATCCCCCAAACGGCGTTGAAGATCGTTCAAATCCGAGGCTAGGCACAAAATCGCCATCACTTCGGACGCGACAGTGATGTCAAACCCTGTTTGGCGCGGAAACCCATTGGCCACCCCGCCGAGCGAGGTGACGGTATCGCGCAACGCGCGGTCGTTCATATCCATCACCCGGCGCCATGCGACGCGGCGTTCATCAATGCCCAAGGCATTGCCCCAATAGATATGGTTGTCGATCATCGCGCTTAGCAGATTATGCGCGGCGGTGATGGCGTGGAAGTCGCCGGTAAAGTGCAGGTTCATGTCCTCCATCGGCACCACTTGGGCATATCCACCGCCTGCGGCCCCCCCTTTCATCCCGAAACAAGGGCCGAGCGAGGCCTCACGAATACAAATCGCGGCCTTTTTGCCAATGGCGTTCAAACCATCCCCCAACCCTACAGTGGTGGTGGTTTTGCCTTCGCCCGCAGGGGTTGGGTTGATGGCCGTCACCAGGATAAGTTTGCCATTGGGGCGGTCGTGCAAGGTTTCGATAAAATCCTGCCCAACCTTTGCCTTGTCATGCCCATACGGCAGCAGGGCCGTGGCAGGAATTTCCAGCTTTATTCCAACATCTTGGATGGGTTGTTTGCGCGCTTCGCGGGCAATTTCGATATCCGATTTGAACCCCATGGGTTGGTTTTCCCTTTCATGGCTACATTTACCCCCGCCTATACCGAAGGCCTGCGGAAAACAAAGGAATGTTTTCGACATTTTCACCCCACGTTGCGCCAAATCGCGCTTTGCGGGAAAAATTGTGATTAGGCGGGCGCGGCGCGGGCCTGATCCAGATGCGGCCAGACGGGTTGGTCGGGAATATGTAGCCGCAGCGTAAAGCCCAGGCGCAAGGTGCCTTCGCGTTCTACCCAGGCGGTCACGCCGCGCCGGTTTTCGGCCGCGCGTTTGAACGCCTGCCCCTGTCCTGGATGATGCTGTTCGATCACGGGGGCCGGCAACATACAAGGGCGGTTTTCCATATCCACAGTCAACGTGACCCCAGTTGTTGTGCATTGCAACCGCGACGACGGCGGAATGAGGGAAAAATTGGGAATCCCCGCGATCACCATCGACGCCCCCACCCACGCAGGATTCAGGCACGCGCCGCCCATTTCAGCGGCAATCGCTGCTAAATCCTCTGCCGAAAGAATTGAAAGCTGCCGCACATTCCGAATTTCGGTGCCGCGTTCATATTGCGCCAACACGCGGCTGTCGGATGGGCGGGTCAGGCCCGCGTGGCTTTCCCCTGCGAACCCTGCAAAGGTTAGGGGCATATCTGTTAGGGGCGTGGTAGCCAACGCCGCAGCGCGGTTCGCGTTATGGCCAAGCCACGTTATTTCAGCAGTGAATTGGGTGGGGATCAACGCAGGCATTATTGTTTGAATCCTAACGCATGAACGTATCTTAGAAAGATGCTGGCTTCTCCACCCATGTGTATAAAATCAAACATTTGGGATTATATAGAATTGGTGCCTGGCACATACGCCATTAGATTATCGTAGAGCGCGCGATGAATGATTAGGCGTGTCCACAACCACGATCCGCCGCCTGCGCCTGCCAAATGTTAAAACCCGACAAGCGCAGGTTTGGTTACTCTACCGTGATTGTGATGACATCGCTGGTAACGGGGGGGTCGTGCGGCACATGGTTGTGGTCGCCAAATACCATTTGCAGCGTGTGTTCGCCAGACGGCAAATCCAGCATGGTTTCTGTCTGACCGCCACCAAAATGGCGATGGGCTTCATCATTTGGGATTGGATAGATAAATTCATCGGCGCCAAATTCACCCTCGCCCAACGGGGCGCGATTTATGAACACATGGTGATGCCCGGTGCCTTCCTGTTCAACCCCGGCGGGGGCGACGCCCATACCGGTCAAACCAAACCGCACGGTCAGCGGGCTTTGAACGGTATCACCATCCGCAAGATTGATGAAATAAACCTCTGCCCCTTCGGTCGAAGGCATACCTTGTGCGTATACGGGCCCGGCGGCCAGTAAAGCAATCATAAGGTATTTTTTCATTGGTCAATCCTCCCTTAACCATCTATAAGCGCCGAAAAATGCATTTTATCAAAAAACCTGTCAACACTTATCGAAGCACACGCTGACCGTCTTACCCCATGGGTTCAGGCTCTAGTCCACCATCATCCGGCGTTGGTTTGGTTTTGGGCTTGGTTTTCGGGATCGCGGTAATAGAAACTGTATCATCAGGTGACGATACATCATCTTGGTCGTCGTCACGATTTAGGGGCTCACCCCCGATAACCTTGGCAATTTCTTCCCCGGTTAATGTTTCATATTCCAATAACCCTTGCGCAAGGTTTTCCCAATCCTGGGATTTTTCGGTTAAGATGCGGGTGGCGGTGGCATACCCTTCGTCAATGATTTCTTTCACCTTTGCATCAATACGTTTTTGCATTTCTTCGGAATGGGTAGCGCCGTTGCCAAACGTGCCCAAATAGGATTGTTGTTCATTGGCATAATCAACCATCCCCAATTCTTCGGCAAATCCGTATTGCGTGACCATGGCGCGGGCCATTTGAGTTGCTTGTTTAATGTCTTGCGCCGCGCCGGAGGTGACATTTTCTTTGCCAAATTTCAACTCTTCGGCCACACGCCCGCCCATGGCCATGGCAATGCGCGAGGTAAACCAAGTATAACTGGCCGAAATACGATCCCGTTCCGGTAGACTTAGCACAAGGCCCAATGCACGGCCGCGCGGGATAATCGTTGCCTTATGGATCGGGTCATGTTGCGGAACATTCAACCCCACAACGGCATGGCCGGCCTCATGATAGGCGGTTAATTGTTTTTCTTCGTCTGACATAACCATTGATCGGCGTTCGGTGCCCATCATGACCTTGTCTTTGGCGTTTTCAAAATCTTCCATCGTTACAAAACGCCGCCCCACGCGGGCCGCCATCAACGCCGATTCGTTAACTAAATTTGCCAGATCAGCACCAGAAAATCCCGGAGTGCCCCGCGCGATGATGCGCAAATCTACATCGGGGCCCAACGGCACCTTGCGCGAATGCACCCCCAAAATGCGTTCGCGGCCTTTGATGTCGGGGTTTGGCACCTGAACCTGGCGGTCGAAACGGCCCGGGCGCAGCAACGCTTGATCCAACACATCGGGGCGGTTTGTGGCCGCAACAATAATGACACCTTCGTTTGCCTCGAATCCGTCCATTTCAACCAAAAGCTGGTTCAACGTCTGTTCGCGTTCGTCGTTGCCGCCGATATATCCCATGCCGCGTGATCGACCCACTGCGTCAATTTCATCAATGAAAACAATACACGGGGCATTTTTTTTCGCCTGCTCAAACATGTCGCGCACACGCGATGCACCAACGCCTGCAAACATTTCCACGAAATCTGATCCCGAAATTGTAAAAAACGGCACGCCTGCTTCACCTGCGATGGCCCGTGCCAACAGCGTTTTACCGGTGCCCGGCGGCCCCACCAACAACGCCCCTTTGGGGATTTTCCCCCCCAGGCGCGAAAATTTTTGTGGGTTGCGCAAAAACTCAACGATTTCTTCTAATTCTTCTTTGGCTTCATCAATGCCAGCAACATCGTCAAAGGTGATGCGCCCATTTTTTTCGGTTAAAAGTTTGGCTTTAGATTTGCCAAAGCCCATGGCCCCACCGCGACCGCCACCTTGCAAACGGTTCATGTAAAAAATGGATATGCCGATCAATGCCAAAACCGGTAACCATAGGGACAGGAATGAAAAGAACCCCGATTGTTCCTGCGGTTGCGCCACAACACGCACATCGTTTTCCAACAGCAAATCGGTGGTGTTGCCGTCGCGCGGGGCGACCGTGGAATATGTGCCATCGTTCGTGGTGAACTGTACGGTTTCCCCATCCAGCGTGGCGGAGACCACGGCACCATTTTCAACCTGTTGCACAAAATCGGAATACGGCACATTGCTTTGCCTGATTTGGCTTTGGCCACCCGAAAAGATGTTGAACAACACCAAAATGACCAAAAACAAAATGACCCAGAATGCGATATTTCTTGTGTTGCCCAATGGACATCTCCCCTAACCCATCACCGCGGGATTGAACGCAGCATGGCAAACGACCTTCTGCGTTATACATTGGTTTGAAAATAAGGCTTACGTCGCAAAGTTCAACGCATTTGCAAAAAAGCGTTGAACGACGGTGCCGCACGGCACAATGAAACATTATGCCCCACCCCATGGCCCAGGGCCGCACACGCAATTAATTCATCCCCATCAAACACCGCCGGCAGCGATAGCGCCGCACCATGTGGCATGATTTGCCTTTGTTCCTCAGGAATTTGTCGCCAACCATTCCGGCCCAGGGCGTGCACCGTGTATCCCGCGATATCTTCCCCCGAAAACCGCCAAACACCATCCCAAAATGCCCCCGCATCAACATTCGCCTGTGTATTTTTTACAGCAGCGTATTCACGAAAAACGCGAATCTGATCGCGCGTGACCATCACCTGCGCCCCCAATAATGTGCCGCCACCGCCCGCCAATACACGATCCAACAATGCCCCCAAGGCCGCTATACGCGGCCGATATGGGGCGTTGGCAACCCATTGCAATACCGCCGCCAAAAGGCGCAACTGTGTGTCGCGTTCAACCTGGGCCAGGCGATCACGGTGCAACAATACATGCCCCGTCGCGTGATCCCCCAACAATTCTTCGGTCACGACCATTTGCACCGCATCCGCCGCCCGCCGTGCCAACGCCACGCGGGATTGCGCCAAACGGTGGGCTGTTTTGGCCAAAACCTCATGGTCAAGACCCAAATCGACCAGATGGGTAAGCGCCGCACGCGCACGCGCGCGATCAAACCGCAGATCGTCGTTCGATGGATCGTCCACAAATGGAATGCGCAGGGTTTGGGCATAATGCCGCAAATCCGCGCGACGTTCGTGCAGCAACGGTCGCATAACCCAAAAGCCAGAGGTTTGGGCCGTATTCCCCCCATCGGTGATCGGTGCAGCGTTCCCCACAGCACCGTGGGGCGTAACCCACCGTCGATCGGCCATGGCCGACAACCCCTCTACCCCCGAACCGCGGGCCAAACGCATAAGAAAGGTTTCGGCCACATCATCCTTTGTATGGGCAAACAGAACATGGGCCATGCCCCCGCGCCATTGGTCGATCAATCGCAATCGGCCTTGGCGCGCCGCATCATGCACATTGCCGCCGCCATCCCAAACCCATCTCAGAGTTGCATGGGGGTGACCCAAGGCGGCACATTCGGCGGCAACCATGGCCGCCTCTTCAGAACTGGCCTTGCGCAACCCATGGTCCACCGTCACCACCCAAAGCCGCACACCAAATTCGCGCGCCCATCCGTGACACAGCCCCAACATCGCCATGCTGTCGCCGCCGCCCGAAACGGCCAATCCAATATCAGACGGGAAATCGGGCCCCAACAAATGGCCCATTTGGGCGGCAAAGCGCGCGGGCAGTGTTGGTTGATCGTCGCCCTTTACAATCACGAACAGCCAAGGGTGGCCTGCGTGGCCTGTGCCTGGGCGATAAACGGGCTGCCGGGGTATCGCGTTGCAACCTCGGCCAGGGTTATGCACGCCTCTTGCCGTTGGCCAAGCCGGTCAAGCGCCGTGCCCAGGTTATATAACGCCTCAGCCGCGCGGGGGGCGTCGGGGTCTGCGGTAAACGCATCCAAATAGGCGCGCGCTGCTGGGGTCCGAGCGCCAAGTTGCGCATGGCTTTGACCACGGAAAAAATGCGCCTCGGGCGACAATGGGCCACCGGGATACGTTTGTGTAAAGGTTTCAAACAACTGCGCCGCTTGGGTATAATCGCCGGTGTCAAACGCGGTGCGGGCGCGATCAAAATCGGTTTGTTCTGCCACGGCCAGGTTGGTGCCAGTGGTGGGTGTTTGCGGTGTGATCGTGATGGGTGGGGCCGCGCCGCCAACATCCACCCCGCCCAAGGTGGGGGTGCCACCCAAACGGGATGGGTCGCAACCCGATTCTAATTCGCACAATCGAAATTCTAAATCGCCGATGCGGTTTGTGCCATCGCGCACCACTTGATTGATACGCAATTCCAATGTTTCGCTTAGCGCGGTCAAACGCCGCAATTCCAATTCAATGGCATCAAGACGGGTTGGGATTGATCCACCTTGCCCCGTGCCCTGCACACCGCCGGTGGTGTTAAGTTCGCTGCGCAGCCGCTGAATATCGACGAATAAAACCGACAACTCCTGCCGAATATCAGCAAGTGTTTGTTGGCGATCTTGTTGCGCGATGACGGGCACACAAACGCCAACACCCCAAACAACACATAGGGTGTGGCATAAGGCGCGGCGCATCCGCTATACCCCCGATCCGGCGGAAACCACAGTGACGCTGCGGCGGTTTTGGGCATAGCAGCTTTCGTTGGAGCAAATTTCCACGGGGCGTTCTTTGCCATAGCTGATGGTGCGCAACCGCCCGTCAGCCACACCTTGTGCCACAAGGAAATCGCGGACCGCCGCCGCCCGCCGTGCCCCAAGGGCAAGGTTATATTCACGGGTGCCTTGTTCATCGGCATGACCTTCGATCAGGGCGGTGTATTGCGGATTAGTGCGGAACCATTCGGCCTGTTGGATCAAAGTTTGCTGCGCGGCGGCGGTAAGCGTGGATTGATCAACAACGAAAAAAACACGATCCCCAATGGTTTGGTTGAAATAGGCCGGGCTTGACGGATCGGCGGCAATACCCGTGGCATTTGCAGCGGCGGTATTGTCCACATTCCCCCGCGCACAAGCCGCAAGACCCAACATGAGGGCAAACATCAAAATGCGTGGGAAATACCGTATTGAGGTAAGTATCATGAAACCAACCTTTCCTTTTGAACCTAGACTATCATGTGCAACGTTGCCGCGTCCATCGGGAAAGACGGCTACGACAACCGTGGCGACCACGCCGGATCGGACGCCATACCAGGCGTGGCAACCCGTTGCAGATTGCGCCCCGAAATATCCACCGAATAGATCGCCGGCGCGCCATCGGCCCCCGCGGTTTCGCGGGTAAACATAATAACCCGGCCATTGGGGGCCCAGGTTGGGCCTTCGTCTAGGAACGACGCGGTCAACAACCGCTCTTCCCCGCCGTCGGTGCGCATGACACCGATGTGAAACCGCCCGCCCTCTTGTTTGGTAAAAGCGATTAAATCGCCGCGTGGCGACCAAACCGGCGTGCCGTATCGGCCACTTCCCCGGCTTAACCGCCGCGCATCACCACCGCGCGCAGGCATGACATAGATTTGTTGTATCCCAGATCGATCGGATTCAAATACAATCTGGCTCCCATCGGGTGAAAACGACGGGGCGGTTTCAATCGACGGCGATGCCGTTAAACGATCGCGGCGGCCGCTGGCCAAATCAAGGGCGTAAATATCTGTGTTTCCGCCGTTTTCCAATGAAAAAACCACGCGCCCCCCATCGGGCGAGAACCGCGGCGCAAAGGTCATATTGCCGCCAGGAATAGCCTCTAGCGGGCGACGACGGACCGAGGCCAGATCCATCAAATAAACCTGGGGAAACCCGGTTTCGTAACTGGTGTATAGCACGCGATTGCCCTGTGGGCTGACGCGCGGGGCCAAAACCAGGGCGCGACTATCGGTTAAAAACTGCACATTCGCCCCGTCATAATCCATAATCGCTAGGCGTTTAAGCCGCGCGTTTTTGGGGCCTTCTTCGTGAACAAATACAACCCGCGTGTCGAAATACCCTGCCTCGCCCGTGATGCGCTCATACACTTGATCGGCAACGTTATGGGCCATACGGCGCCATCCCTCCGGCGGGCCGGAAAACCGCAAACCTTCGCCTAGTTGTTGGCCGGAAAACACATCGAACAATCGAAATTGAACTGTCAATCGCCCACCACCTTGTTCAACGGCGCCGGTAATAAGCGCCTGGGCATTGATCGCTTGCCATTCGGAATACTGAACCGGGGCGTCAAAATTTGTGACCGTGGCAATATAGGCCTGTTCGGGAATTTGTTGAAATAACCCCGTGCCACGTAAATCGGCGGCGATGACGCGGGTAATATCGTCGGCAACGGTATCGCCGCCCCGCCGCACCGAAATGAACCGCGGCATGGCAAACGGCAGCGGTTCAATAACGCCTTCGGTGATTTCAATGCGCAAAGGGCCCGATTGCGCGCGGCCGGCGTGCGGTATCAAGGGCAACGCGGCGAAACCGGCCCCTGACGAAAGCATGAAACGACGGGTCAACATGGCGACATCTCCTGCGCTTAGCTTATCAAAACTTGGCATTGCGGGGGCCTCATCGCAACCGCATTTCTTCGGGGTTGAACACCAATTCAATCTGCGCCCATTGGTCATAACTGTCTTGCGGCAGGTCATACCCATTGGCCCCACAACGGATAATGGCGCGGCGCGCGGCCTCAAACGCCTGTTGCGCGGCGGATTGCCCGCCACCGGAAAATTCGATCAAACGGATGGTTGATGTTTCCGGGAATCCGTCGCGCGCCATATCAACACCAACAACAACAGTGGTTTGTTGTGCCTCTGTGCTAAGCGACCCGATGTTCCAACAGGCCGAGACAGCCACGCGAAATCCATCACGCACGGCCGATGATAGCGGCGCGGTGGCCGGTGTGGCCGAAACGGAGGGCGTTGGGGGAGGCGGGGTATCAGACACGGCTTCGGACACAGCGGCGGCAATCGCATCGGCTAACGGATCCTGGGCAATAGGGGCAGGTTGCGGATCCGATGGTGGGGGCAAAGGGGGCGTTTCTGGCGCTTGGTCAGATACAGCGGGGCGAATCGCCGGGCGCGCCCGTGGGCGGGGCGATGTAATGGGCACCAGCGATGCGGCGGGGTCTTCGGCCTCGGTCACAATTTGTGTTGTCGCTTCTTCAGGGGCGGTTGGCGGGGTGACGTCGGCGGGCGTGTCGGCTGTTTCTGTGTTGGTGGGTTGATCAACCGCGTTTGGGGCCGTTGCGGCCTGTGGGTCCGGCTCCGGCGCTGGCAGGGGCGCCACGCGTGGCACGTCACGCGGGGTTGGCGTGTCCGACGGTGGTAGCGTTGGGTCAGAATCCCCCAGTGGCGGGGCAAGCGGCACCACGGGTTCATCGGCGGTATCTTGCGGCGGTGCAGGTTCGGGCGGGGGGGGATTTTCCACCGGAGGTGGGGGAGGAGGCGTTTCCGGTTCGGGGGTGGCGAGCGGTTCTATTTGGGGGATAGGGGCTGCCTCCACCGGGGCGGGGGACGGGGCGGCCAATGCCTCGTATTCCGCCGATGAAATAAGGGTTACGCTTGTAACTTCAAAATCAGCGTCAGGGCTTGATCGAAACAACGACCCATCCATCGCAACCCAAATTAACACGGCCATGTGGATCCCGGCCGAAGCCTGGAGCGCACGTCGCATCGTTCATTCCCCCGTTCCATCGAGTCGCGGCCCGCTGGCATCGGTGACCAGATCAATGGCGCGAAACCCGCTGGCGTTTAACGCCCCCATCACCTGCATGACTTGCGCATAAGGGATGGTGCCGTCTGCGCGTAGCACGATGCGCGCACTATCGCGTTCGTCGGCAACGGCCTCTAACCGGGGGATCAAATCATCCGTTGCAATCGGTGTCGTTTGGACAAATAGCGCCCCCTCTGCCGTTAGGGTGACGGTAAGCGGCTCTTCCGCCTCGGATGGTAATGCTTCTGCCGCTGTGTCGGGCAAATCAATGGGCACGCCCACGCTCATCAAAGGGGTTGCAACCATGAAGATAATCAAAAGGCATAACATAACGTCGACAAAGGGGGTAACGTTGATTTCAGACATGGCGCGCGTGGCCCGCCGCCGCCGACCGCGCCGCATCCGTGGCCCATCATCTTGTTGGACAGATGTTGCCATCAATCAATCTGCCTTGACACTAGGGTTGAAAATTCATCGGCAAAGCGTTCGCAGGCTGCAATCACATTATCGGCATCGCGTGACAGTTTATTGTGGAATACAACCGCGGGAATGGCGGCCAGAAGCCCCAGGCCCGTGGCCAACAATGCCTCGGCAATCCCGGGTGCTACGGCCGTCAACGATGTGTTGCCCGATATGGCGATGTCTTGAAAGGCGCGCATAATGCCCCAGACTGTGCCGAATAGGCCCACAAACGGGGCCGTGGCCCCAGTGGTGGCCAGGAAATTTAACCCCCGCACCAATCGTTCGCTTTCCCGTGCGATGGCCACATCCATCGACCGGTCAATGCGGTGCTGCACATTGGGGATTAACCCACCATCGTCGTGCAATGATCGGCGCCATTCGGTCATACCGGCGACAAAAACACGTTCGGCGGGGCCGCGCGGGGCCCTTTCCACCTTTTCATACAAATCTTCGATCGCCTTGCCGGACCAAAATACCTTTTCAAAGGCAATGATTTTTCGGCGGGCACGGCGGAAAACCCCGGTTTTGAAAAAGGCCACCGCCCACACCCAAACCGAGGCTAAGATCAACACAACCATCACCACCTGCACAGTGAGGGTTGCGCGCAAAAACAATGCGACAAGCGTGAAATCCGTGCTTTCCATTCTTGATTGGTTGCCCTCTGCCCTGGCCTCGATCTGATGTCGTAGGCCCGTTTTATGAAATTATTGAGCCGTATTTTTCATCCACATAACACGTTTCCACGTAAAATGCGACTCAATCCTGAGTGTTGGCTTAGGTGTTGACCTGTGTATGGGCCGGATGGGGTGTAAGGATGCGATTTAATTTCGCGCGAATGTCCGGCGGAATACGGGTTGGGCGGCTCGAAGTGCCCACCACGACAATCGTTACCCGCGCCTCAAACAGTCGCACTGTGTCACGATAGACCTGTTGTAACACTATGATGCTGGCGCCCTTTTGGTCCATGACATGCGTGTGCACATCCAGCATATCGTCATATCGGGCGGGGGTAATATAGTCCGCCGTGACCTTGCGCACGGCAAAGATCAAACCACGCGCTTTCATCGCCGTTTGGTCAATGTCGATGGCGCGCAACATTTCCGAGCGTGCACGTTCGATAAAACGCAGATAATTGGCGTAATATACAATTCCGGCAAGATCGGTGTCTTCGTAATACACACGGATAGGCCAATGATGGGTCATGGGGGCGTTTTAAGGTTTGGCCACCTTGGTATCAAGAATACGATCCATGACTATGGGGTGCCAATGAAATGCGCGCATACGGTAAGGGTGGCGATTGATCTATAAGTTTACCACGTAATCCTTTCGGACGATCCCGATATGGGCTAGACCCTTTAATACACAAATAAAAGAAAGACGTTTATGCCGAAAACGTTGCTTGAAATTGACGATCTTACCGTCATGTTTCCCACCCGTCGTAAAACATTTGTGGCGGTAGATCGGGCCAACCTTTCCGTGATGACAGGGCAAATCCATGGATTGGTGGGTGAATCAGGGGCAGGCAAATCGACCATCGGGGCGGCGGTTATGGGGCTTTTGGAACCACCGGGCCGTATCACCGGTGGGATTGTGCGGTTTCATGGCGATCCGATTTCGGGCCTTGACGCGGCAGCGATGCAGGCGCTGCGCGGCAAACGGATTTCGATGATTTTTCAGGATCCACTCACATCGCTCAACCCATTGTTCACCATTAAACAACAGTTGGTTGAAACCATTCAGGCCCACCTTTCCCTTGATGAAACCGCCGCCACGGCCCAGGCCATCGACCTGCTGGATCGTGTCGGCATTCCCGATCCGGCCACACGCGCGGATCAATATCCGCATCAATTTTCCGGCGGAATGCGGCAGCGTGTGGTCATTGCGCTGGCGCTATGTTCAGACCCCGATGTCATTATCGCCGATGAACCCACCACCGCGTTGGATGTGTCGATCCAGGCGCAAATTCTGGCCCTTATCAAAGATCTCGCCATTGAACGGCAGGTTGGTGTGATCCTTATTACCCATGACATGGGCGTGATTGCCGAAACCACCGATGTGGTCACCGTGATGTATCACGGACAGGTGGTGGAACATGGCCCCACCGCACGGGTCCTTGGCGCGCCCGAACACGCCTATACAAAATCGTTAATCGCCGCCGTGCCCCGCCCGGGCCGTAAAGTGCGCCGTTTTCCGCTTATTTCCTACGGTGAACGGGGGGCAGAGGTTAAAATTGCCGATCTCGCCCGCGACTGGCCTGCGGCGCAAACCGATTCTGGGCGTGCTTTGTTGCGGGTGGATAACCTAACCAAACGCTTTGTGTCAAAACGCGCGCTGCGCCCTGCCCGCCGCGCATATTTCACCGCCGTGGATCACGTCAGCTTTGACATCGCACCAGGGCAGGTTTTTGGCCTTGTGGGGGAAAGTGGATCGGGCAAATCCACCATCGCACGCATGATTGCGGGGCTTTATCCAACCGACGGTGGGACGGTACAGTTTGATGGTCAGGATGTTACCAGCGGCCCACGCGGGGTGCCAAAGTGGTATCGCCAAAACATTCAAATGATTTTTCAAGACCCGTATTCCAGCCTAAACCCCCGTATGCGCGTAGAGGCCATTGTGGCCGAACCCGCGCGCCATCACGGTATACTGTCCGGTAAGGCGCTTTGGAACCGCGTGGCACAGTTGTTGGATCAGGTGGGCCTTGGCCCCGAAGCCGGGTTAAAATACCCGCACGAATTTTCCGGTGGGCAACGTCAACGGATCGCCATCGCCCGCGCGTTGGCCACGCAGCCGCGATTTTTGATCTGCGATGAACCCACATCCGCGCTTGACGTATCAATCCAAGCGCAAATTTTGAACATTCTAAAGGATTTGCAAGATCACTTAAACCTGACCATGCTATTTATTTCCCACGATTTGCCGGTGGTGCGGCAAATGTGCGACCGCGTTGGCGTCTTGCGGCACGGAAAATTGGTAGAAGTCGCCGAAACCAACCACCTGTTCACCAACCCCCAGCATGAATATACCAAAGAGCTTTTGTCGCTTATGCCACAACTTGATGGGTTAAGCGAGGAAGGTTTGGTCGTCGCCTAACCGGCGTCTTAGGCGCAGTTGTGGAATTTATGCGCAACCGCGGATCTAACCCCCTTGTTTCAATATGATTAGGAATGCCTGCCCAAATCGTTCCGCACGTTTATCGCCCAAAATGCGCGTCAAAGCCGCCATATCGTTGGGCCGCAATTCCGCCACCTTGGCCAACTGTGCGGGGGAACATGCCATAGGTTTGTCTTGGCCCTCTGGCCCGCGCGCTAAATCCAGTTGTGCAGCCACAAATCTATCGTAAATCGTGCCCGCCGTGCGGCCCGCGATTTTGCGGCGTTTGGGGTGCGTTTTGCCCTGTGCATCACCGGTAATTACTGTCAAAAAATCTGCGGCATAGCGGCCCAACTTTACCGCCCCAACACCGGTGATGTTGGCCATCTCATCCAATGTTTTGGGGCGCTTTTCCGCCATTTCGATCAACGTTTGATCGGTGAAAATAACATAAGCGGGCACGCGCGCGGCCTCGGCCAAGGCGCGGCGTTTGGCCTTAAGCGCCGACAACAATGGCGCGTCTTCGTCCGACACCAGGGATTTTGCATCTGGGCGCCGCGCGGATTGGTGCATCGTATCGCGGCGCAAGGTGATGGCGGCCTGCCCCCGCAGGATCGGGCGCGCCGTTGCCGTCATGTATAATGCGCCGTGCCGCGCGGGATCTGGGCGCACCAAATCATGGGCCGCCATTTGCCGTAAAATCGCGTTCCATCCGCGTTTGTCAAATTCTGTGCCCACCCCAAAGGTGGGCAATTGATCATGCCCGCGCGCCATAACCTTGGCGGTTTTGGTGCCGATCAAAACGTCGATTACATGGCCGGTGCCAAATGCCTGCCCCGTCCGGGCAATGGCAGACAGAGCCTTGCGCACGGGGGTGGTGGCATCAAATGTTTCGGGTGGGTGGGCACACAGATCGCAATTCCCGCAAGCGTCCGGATTTTCCCCAAAATAACGCAGCAAGGTTTTGCGACGACACTCCAATGCCTCGGCCAACCCCAAAAGCGCATTTAACCGCGCATGATCGGCGGCCTTGCGTTCGGGCGGGGCCAAACCTTCGTCGATTTGTTGGCGGCGAAACCGAATATCATCGGGGCCAAACAGTGTTAGCGTATCGGCGGCGGCCCCATCGCGGCCCGCGCGCCCGATTTCTTGGTAATAACTTTCGATGCTTTTGGGTAAATCGGCATGGGCCACCCATCGAATATCGGGCTTATCGACCCCCATGCCAAAGGCGATGGTGGCAACCACAATCAATCCGTCGTCGTGGGCAAACCGCGCCTCAACCACGCGCCGATCTTCGGCCTCCATTCCCCCATGGTAAAAACAGGCGTCAAACCCGGCCTCGGTTAAGGCGCGGGCCAATGTTTCGGTTTTGGCCCGTGTCGCGCAATAGATGATGCCCGATTGCCCCTTGCGCGCGGCGGTGAAGCGTAGGATTTGTTGGCGCGGGCCATCCTTAACCTCAAACGCCAGGTTTAGGTTGGGTCTGTCGAACCCGCGCAAAAATACCGTGGGCTGTGTGCCATCGAACAGGCGGGTGATGATTTCGGTGCGGGTTTCGGCGTCAGCCGTGGCGGTAAACGCGGCCAATGGCACACCCAAGGCCCGGCGCAATGCCCCAATGCGCAGATAATCGGGCCGAAAATCGTGGCCCCATTGGCTGACACAATGGGCCTCATCCACCGCGATCAGGGATACGCCGGCCTGCCGTAACATCCGTTCGGTGCCGCCTGCCGCCAATCGTTCGGGCGCGATATATAATAATTTAAGCCGCTGATCGGACAACGCCGCCCAAACGGCGTCGGTTTCTTGGGCCGTATTAGCCGAGGTTAATGCCCCTGCCGCAACGCCCACCGCGTGCAGGGCGCGCACCTGATCGCGCATCAACGCAATTAAGGGGGAAATAACCACTGTGACCCCATCACGCAGCAGCGCGGGCAGTTGAAAACACAATGATTTTCCCCCACCCGTGGGCATAATCGCCAACACATCGCGCCCCGTTGCAACGGCGGCAACAATGTCGGCCTGGCCGGGGCGAAACGCATCAAAGCCAAACACCGAAGACAGCAGCGCGTGGGCGTCTTGCATGGAAACGTTGCCTGTAAAAACGGCGCGGGGGCGCGTGGATTTTTATTAATCTCTATAACCGCGTTACCGGCGTGTTCACAAGCACCGCAATGGGCGCACCGCGCGGGCCATCAATCATATCGGTGATTGACCTGCCCCATATCTACCCCCATATCAGAGCATATGCCGCATACAGGGCCATGATCACCGTGGACGGTTCCCCAAACATTCAAATCGACGTTCTAACGTCGCTGGATCAGATCACGCCCGAGGTCTGGGATGCCTGCGCCTGCCCCGAGGCGATGGATGGCGGCGCGCCATTTGATCCCTTTACAACCCATCGGTTTTTATATGCGTTAGAGATTTCAGGGTCTGTTGGAACCGGCACGGGATGGCACCCCCGATACCTGATCGCGCGCACCGATGATGGGCAAATCATCGCCACCGCCCCACTTTACGTCAAAGGGCACAGCCAGGGCGAATATATTTTCGATCACAACTGGGCCCACGCGTATGAGGGCGCGGGCGGGCGGTATTATCCAAAATTACAAATCGCGGTGCCCTTTACCCCCGCCACCGGGCGGCGGTTTTTAACCAAACCGGGGTGGGATACTGTGGGCCGCGCGGCCTTGATCCATGGCGCCACACAGTTGGCCCACGATAATGGGTTATCATCGCTACACATCACATTCTGCACCGAGGATGAGGCCAAGGCAGGCGAAAACATGGGTCTTATGCCCCGCACAAGCCAACAATTCCATTGGGAAAATCAACGGTATACAGATTTCGATGCGTTTTTGGCCACATTAAGTTCACGCAAACGCAAAAACATTCGCAAAGAACGCGCGCAAGCCCAGGGGTTCGGCGGGCACATTCTGCACCTAACAGGGACACAGATCGAACACCACCATTGGGATGCCGTGTGGACGTTTTATCAAGATACCGGCGCGCGCAAATGGGGCATGCCCTATCTAACGCGGCGGTTTTTCGACATCGCCCACGACACGTTGCGCGACGATATTTTGTTGATCCTGGCAATCCGCGATGGGCGGCCCGTGGCCGGGGCATTAAACCTGATCGGGCGCGATACACTTTTCGGGCGCTATTGGGGCATGGTCGAAGATCACCCCTGCCTGCATTTTGAAATCTGCTATTACCAAGCGATTGATGCGGCCATCGCCCATGGGTTGCACCGCGTCGAGGCCGGGGCGCAGGGCGCGCACAAATTAGCCCGCGGATACATGCCCAAACGAACCCATTCGTTGCATTGGATCCGCGACCCAGGGTTTGCCGAGGCCGTTGCCACCTATCTCAAGGCAGAAGGCGATGCTGTCGATGAAGATATTGAAATTCTAACCACCTATGGCCCGTTCAAAAAAACCAAGGCAGACCAAGACCCTTAGGTTTTTGTGCATGTGGCCTGGGGCGCGCGCGCCCCAACACCCCTGGCCAAGCCCCCGCCACAGCCCGCCACAGGGCTAAACCCCACCAAACACATATGCAGGAGGATCCCCCATGTCACCCCTGAAATCCGCGGCCATAGTGGCCACCCTGGCCTTGACCCCTGCCTGCATTCCCGTTTGCGACGATTGGAATTGGAATACCCGAGGGTTTTTTGAAATCGCTACGGTGGACGATGTGAACAGATGTTTACAGGGCGGGGCAGACCCAAATGCACGGGATGAGCGGGGCGTTACCCCCCTCCATTTGGTGGCGGGGTTGAGTGACACGCCTGCGATTATCGCGGCCCTGATAGACGGGGGTGCGGACAGAAACGCACGACTTGATGACGGGCGGACACCCCTCTATGTGGCGGCGGGGTTGAGTGATACCCCCGCGATCATCACCGCTTTGATAGAAGGGGGTGCTGACCCGAACGCACGGGATGCGGTGGGGTGGACACCGCTTCATGTGGCGGCGGAACATAATGAAACACGGGCGGTTGTTGAGGCCCTGTTGGATGGTGGGGCGGATGCCGCCCTGCGCACTGGGGATGGACGCCTGCCTATCGACGTGATTCCCGAAAACTCGGCCCTTCATGGCACCGATGCGTATTGGCGGCTGAACGAGGGGCGATTTGACTAACCCGGCAAGGGGCGGGCGGCCCACAACATATGCACAGTCAATGTGCGTGGGATAATGGCCTGTGCCGTTGTTTTTGGCCCGGCCCGCCCATACATGCCCATCAATGGGGTTGGCCCCTTGCCCCCATGGGTTGGCCTGCGGCGGCTCGCGGGCCGCCCCCATTGATGCGCCCTACACAAAAGGAAATCCCATGCGCTTTCAAGACAAACACATTCTGATTACCGGCGGCACATCGGGCATTGGGCTGGCCACGGCCAAACGCCTACATGCCGAAGGCGCGCAGGTTACCATCACGTATAGCCGCGACAGCTCGGCCGAAAAAGCAAAGGCCGATCTTGGCGATGCGCACTATATCAAAAATGACGTCGGCGCGCACGATACCGGCGCCCTATTGGCCGCGGCGGTGGGGGATGCGCGATTTGATGGCATTTTCCTGAACGCAGGCAATGCAACCTTTGCCCCGCTTGACCATGTCAGTGCCGCAGAATTTGATCGCCAGATGGGCATGTTTGTGCGCGGCCCGCTTTTGCAGGCACAGGCCCTTGCCCCGCACCTTAACGATGGGGGGCCTTGGTGGTGACCACATCGGTGGTTAATCAAATGGGCATGGCCGGCGCGTCGATTTATTCGGCCACCAAAGGGGCCGCACGGGTGTTGGTGCGCACCTTGGCGCGCGAACTTGCGCCCCGGGGTATTCGCGTCAATGCCGTTGCCCCCGGCCCCATCGGCACCGGTTTTTTTGAACGCACGGGGCTTGACGCCGAAACCCAGGCCCAAATGGCCGCCGGGATCGAAACCCAAGTGCCCCTGGGCCGGTTTGGCCACCCCGATGAGGTGGCGGCGGTGGTCACATTCTTGTTGTCGCAAGAGGCCAGTTACGTCACAGGGGCCGAATACGTTGTCGACGGCGGGATGACCCAACTATAGGCCAGCATTAGGAAAAACCCACCATGAAACCGGAAAAATTGACCCCCGAAAACCGTGACACGGCCCTGGCCGCATTGGCGCAGCACGGGTGGGCGCCCGTGGAGGGGCGCGACGCCATCACCAAAACCTTTGTGTTTGATGATTTCATCGCCGCCTTTGGGTGGATGACGCGCGTGGCCCTGGTGGCCGAGCATATGATGCACCACCCCGAATGGCGCAACGTGTATAAAACGGTTGAGGTCACGCTAACCACCCATGATTTTGATGGGCTGTCAAACCTTGATGTGGCCCTGGCCAGCAAAATGGATCGCCTGGCGCAATAACAAACACATAACGCCAAGGGCCCCCACGGTTTACCGCGCGGGGGGTTAGGGGCCCTTTAGCGCGGTGAGGGCGGCGCGGATAATTTCG
>CALFSY010000023.1 GCA_937916365.1 uncultured Jannaschia sp.
GCGCGAATTATAGATGGTGCAACTCCACTACACAGTGCGGCAAGTTATAATAACGCGGTAGTAGTTATGACGTTGCTTGAAGGTGGAGCAGACATAAATGCGCTAGACCAAAATGGTCTTACCCCATTGCATAGGGCAGCAATGTTTGGTGATAGCGATTCAGTAGTGACAATTTTGGTTGAAGCTGGTTCTGATTTAGAGGCACGCGGTGTTTTTGGCTTAACTCCTCTGCATTGGGCAGCTTCAAACAGTGATAACGCAACGGTTATGGCTGCATTATTAGACGCAGGTGCAAGTGCGTCTACTGTATCTCCAAACGGTTACACGCCCTTTGATCTGATCCCCGATGATTCGCCGTTGCAGGGCACCGATGTGTATTGGCGGTTAAACGAAGGTCGGTTTGAATAAACGCAAACGGCGCGGGGTGTGCCCCCGCGCCGCCGCACCATGAAAGGTGTTCTTTGCCCAGATAGACAAAGCGGATTAGACAGATCAGGCAGCAAAGCCCAATTTGTGCACGTGAATTTCGTTGATCGGGTGCGTTTCCGCGCCAACCACGCCGTCACGATAATGGCGGAACAATGACCGCCAATAGGGTTGGATCACCACACCTTCGTCGATCATGATCTGTTGGATTTGCGCCATCACCTCGCGCCGCGTATCCGCATCGGCAATGGCCGAAGCCTGGGCCAACAAATCATCAAATTGCGCATTGGCAAATGCGGTTTCGTTCCATGCTGCACCGGTGGTGTAGGCCAGTGTCAGGTTTTGCACCCCTAACGGGCGGTGGCCCCAATCGGTCGATGAAAACGGATACACGTTCCAATCATTCCAAAACGTGTTGCCAGGATAAATCGTGCGGTTCACGGTGAACCCTGCATCACGCAGTTGCGCGGCCAACGCATCGGTCGTGGGGCGGCGCCAACTGTCGTCGATGGAGATCAACTCATGTTCAAAATCCATCTGCCCGGCCTCTTCCATCAGGCTGCGGGCGCCTTCGGGGTCGAAAATTGGGGCACCGATGTCGGCATATTCGGGGTGGATGGGGCAAACATGGTGGTTTTCGGCCACTGTGCCCCGCCCGCTTATGCCCAATTCCATCAGAACCGAATTATCGCAGGCCATGGCCAAGGCGCGGCGCACCCGCACATCGTCATAGGGTGGGTTATCTTGGTTGGTGCGCAGCACAAGGCTATTGGCCGAAATCGCCTCGGATTTTTGCCATCCGATGGCGTCCATTACATCGACGAAATCGCCTTGCGTTTCATATAGGATGTCAACTTCATCTGCCTCGGCGGCGGCAACGCTGGCGGCTTGATCGGTGCCCAGGTCGATGAATTCGATCCGGTCCAGATATGCGCCGGTGCCTTCGCCCCACCAGGTATGATCGGTGTTGCGTTCCAAAACGGCGCGCACGCCGACGGTGTGTTCAACCAAACGATAGGGGCCGGTGCCAACGGGGTTATCGGCCGGATTACCTGAAAACCCATTTGGAACAATGGCCGAGGCATAATCGGAAATCGTAGGCAAAATGGTAATGTCAGGACGCGACAGGTTTAGACGCACGGTGTGGTCATCGACCACCTCAATCGCGCCGTCACGCGCGGCATCGCCTGCGTCATTTTGCAGCGCGGCAACGCGTGATGCCATGGAATTACCTTCGATTGACGCATCGCACCACCGGGTAAAGTTATAGGCCACGTCTTCCGCCGTGAAGGGGGAGCCATCGTTCCATGTGACCCCTTGGCGTAGGTTCAAGACATATTGATTGGCATCTTCGTTTACATCCCATGAGGTAAGCAAGCGCCCCTCAAACGTGCCGTCGCGGTTGTATTGCACCAGGTATTCTAAAAACCCGCGGGTGATGTTGGCGACCTGTGGCCAATCATATGTTGGTGGATCTTTCAGTGCGCGCACATCCATTTGAATGCGCATTGTGCCGCCCGGGGCGATATGGCCGTCGGCCTTTGCTGGTGTAACGCCGATCATGGCATAGGCGCCTGCGGCGCTGACGCCCAATGCGGTGGCGCGGGTTAAAAATTCACGGCGCGACATGGTGCCGTCTGCAACCTCTTGCGCATAGGCTAGGGCCGCAGGATGAACCTGATTTGCATTATAAATCGTCATGAAACTTTTGTCTTTCCTTGTCGTTGTGTTCAGATTTGGCAATGTTCGGCCGCATGTATCCAATCTTATTGATCCGTCACGACATCCACCACCAGCATGGTATATAATATAAACGACATCGGCCCATTGATCAAGGTATTCTTGACATACCGATGAAACCGTTCACTTTGCGCACAAACAGATATGTATCAAAAGGATTAGGCCACGTGGCCCATGCACCATCCCCATTTGCCCGTTTCGAATTTATGATAGCTTGGCGATATTTACGTGCCGGGCGCGCGGACGGGGGGGTTAGCACGATGAGCTGGATCAGCTTTATCGGCATCTCTCTGGCTGTGATGGCGTTGATTGCGACGTTTGCGGTGCGTTCGGGGTTTCGGCATGAATTCGTGGGCACGATCCTGGGCGCAAACCCACACATCAGGGTCGATGGTTTCCCGAGCGCAGGCGCAACAGGTTCAACCGCCCCTGTCATCGCAGATTATGAACGTGTTGCCGCCGCAGTTGCGGGTGTTGCGGGTGTTACCCACGCTGCTGCTGTGATCCGGGGCGAGGTGTTGGCAGCATCCGATGATATTGGTGCGGGGGTTGAGGTCACCGGTATTGCCACCGCAGATTTGATGCAAGTGCCCCTAGTGGCAGAACCCGAGATCGCCTGGGGCGATCTTGCGCGTTTCGAATCCGGTATTGCCATAGGGTCTGGTGTGGCGCGGGAATTAAATGTCACGGTGGGCGATCGTATTCGATTGATCTTGCCCAACGGTGCGCGCACACCTTTTGGCACATCGCCACGGGTGTCTGTTTACGAAGTTGTCTATATTTTCCAGGTCGGGCGGTGGGATATTGACCGGGTGCGCGTTTACATGCCGTTGGCTGAGGCACAGCGATATTTTAATCGCGACGGTGTGGCCGATGAAATCCAGGTTACAGTTTTGGCCCCCGATACAGTTGAAACAGTGGTGCCGGAACTGTTGCAGGCGGCCGGAAATAGTGTGCGTATCTGGACGTGGAAAGATAGCTCTGGTGCGTTTCTAAGGGCGCTAGAGATGGAGGATAACATCATGTTTGTTATTCTATCTATCCTGGTTTTAATCGCGACCATGAACATTGTATCGGGCCTTATCATGCTGGTGAAAAATAAATCCCGTGACATCGGGATTTTACGCACCATGGGGTTGAGCGAGGGATCAATTCTAAGGATTTTTTTCATCTGTGGATCCACGATTGGTGTCGCAGGCACGGCTATGGGCGTTGTTTTGGGCAGCGCATTTGCCATTTGGATCGACCCGATTTTCAACGCGGTGAATTTTATCGCAGGCGGCGGTGTGTGGGATCCCTCAATCCGCCTAATCTCACAACTTCCTGCCCGTTTGGAACAAGGTGACGTGATGTTTGCCGTAATCTTGTCGTTGGGGTTAAGTTTTGTTGTCACGATTTTTCCCGCCCGGCGCGCGGCCCGTATGAATCCGGTTGAGGCGCTGCGCCATGAATGATGTTGTTCTGCGGCTTACAGCCATTGAAAAAAGGTATAACGCGGGGCAATCAAATGAAATTTGTGTTCTGCGGGGGGCAAATGCCACCATCGCCGCAGGCCAGGTTGCGGCCCTTGTCGCCCCGTCTGGCGCGGGGAAATCAACCTTGTTGCATATTGCTGGGCTTCTGGACACCCCTGATAGTGGCGATGTGGAAATCGGGGGGCATATCGTATCTGGGGCGTCTGATCGTGCCCGCACCAAAGCGCGGCGCACGCACGTTGGATTTGTGTATCAATTTCACCATCTGCTGCCTGAGTTCACCGCACTTGAAAACATTGTTATGCCGCAGCTTGCCAATGGTGTTGCAGCCCCGTCGGCTGAGGCTTATGCGCGTGATTTGTTGGGTCAGGTGGGCCTAAGCGCGCGCGCGGGGCATCGACCTGCCGCCTTATCCGGCGGTGAGCAACAGCGCGTGGCCTTTTGCCGGGCCTTGGCCAACCGGCCCAAGTTGCTTTTGGCGGATGAACCGACCGGTAATTTGGATCCATCAACATCAGATGCTGTTTTCGACACGTTAATTGGCCTGGTGCGGGAAACCGGTATGGCCGCGTTGATTGCAACACATAACGCCGATCTTGCGGCCCGCATGGATCGGATTTTACGCCTGCACGACGGAATTTTACAATAAATCCGGCCAACCGAATTATGTTATGGATCAAAGGGCTTGATCCCTAGCCAAGGTTTGCTTACAGGATATGGCTGGTCCATGGTAATGTGGACGAATTTTTAGAAACGAAACCCAACAAACGACTAAAATATGGTGTAAATACTGCACCCAAAACGCCGTGTCTCTTTTGCGTCGCTTCTGCGAAAGATGTTCCGGCATAGGAGAAGCGCTATGAAATTGCACGAATTGCACGACAATCCTGGTGCATCGAAAAAGGCCAAGCGCGTTGGCCGTGGCCCCGGATCGGGCAAAGGTAAGACCGCCGGCCGTGGGATCAAGGGGCAAAAATCCCGTTCCGGTGTTGCGATTAACGCCTATGAAGGCGGGCAAATGCCATTGTATCAACGTCTGCCAAAACGTGGTTTCACCAAACCTAACCGCAAACGATATGCCGTGGTCAACCTGGGCCTGATCCAGAAATTTGTTGATGCGGGCAAATTGGATGCTTCGGCCGAAATTACCGAAGACGCGCTTGTCGCTTGTGGTTTGGTGCGCCGTAAACTGGATGGGGTGCGGGTTTTGGCCAAAGGTGATCTTGCGGCCAAAATAACGCTACGGGTTACCGGTGCCTCTAAATCTGCCGCTTTGGCGGTTGAAAAGGCCGGGGGTAGTTTCGCAGCAATCACAACACCGGCAGCATCGGGGTAGATTGCGCCCACGTGGCTTGCGGGTAATGATGTTATTGCCTACGTATAAACCGCGATAGACATTATATGGCATCCACCGGTTGAAAGGGGCGGCATGGCATCAGCAGCAGAGCAAATGGCCGCAAACATAAGCTGGCGCACATTCGGTAAAGCCACCGAATTGCGCCAACGTATTTTGTTCGCCATCGGTCTTTTGATTATCTATCGCGTCGGAACCTATATTCCCGTTCCAGGAATTGATGGTGAGGCCCTGCGTGGTTTTTTTGACCAGGCTGCGGCGGGTCTTGGTGGTGTGTTGAATATGTTTACGGGCGGTGCATTGGCGCGGATGGGGGTCTTCGCGCTGGGCATTATGCCTTATATTTCGGCCTCAATTATTGTGCAGCTTATGGCCGCAATGGTGCCTGCGTTGGAACAACTTAAGAAAGAGGGGGAACAGGGCCGCAAAAAATTAAACCAATACACCCGCTATGGCACAGTGGGCTTGGCCACGGCACAGGCGTATGGTTTGGCAATCAGCTTGCAAAACGGCGATGTGAACGGGCAATCCATTGTTGCCGATCCTGGGTGGTTTTTTGTGGCAACCGCCGTCATTACATTGGTGGGCGGCACGATGTTTTTGATGTGGCTTGGGGAACAAATCACCCAACGCGGCATCGGTAATGGCATATCGTTGATTATCTTTGTTGGTATCATCGCCGAAATTCCCGCAGCTTTGGCACAATTTTTTGAATCGGGACGATCGGGTGCGTTAACAACAACCGCAACGTTGGGCGTTATCGTTATGTTGATCGTAACGCTTTTCTTTGTTGTGTTCATGGAGCGATCGTTGCGCAAAATACATATTCAATACCCACGCCGTCAGGTGGGGATGAAGATGTATGATGGTGGGTCTAGCCACCTGCCGCTAAAGGTTAATCCGGCGGGGGTGATCCCGGCGATTTTTGCATCATCGTTGCTTTTGCTGCCGACAACCTTGACAACATTTGGCGGGGCCCAAGGCAGCAGCCCGGTATTGGCTTGGATCTTGGCCTATTTTGGGCCGGGGCAGCCGCTTTACCTGCTGTTTTTTGCATCAATGATTATATTCTTTACATATTTTTATACGTTGAATGTATCGTTCAAACCTGATGATGTTGCCGATAATCTAAAAAACCAAAATGGATTTATTCCGGGCGTGCGCCCGGGGGGACGAACCGCCGAATATCTTGAATATGTGGTCAATCGGGTGTTGGTTCTTGGGGCGGGATATTTGGCATTGGTGACTTTGATGCCTGAAATCGTGCGCACAAATTTGGCCATCACGGCCTATTTCGGCGGCACGTCGATTTTGATTATCGTATCTGTCGGAATGGACACGGTGCAACAAATTCAAAGCCATCTGTTGGCGCATCAATACGAAGGGCTGCTTGAAAAGTCTCAGTTGCGCGGACGTAAGGGAGGCGCGGGACGCAAACCGCGAAGGGGGCCGGCACGAAGATGAATATCATATTGCTTGGACCGCCGGGGGCGGGCAAGGGAACGCAATCGCGGATTTTGACCGAAACTCGCGGTATGGTTCAGTTATCAACCGGTGATATGCTGCGCGAGGCACAGGTTAGCGGCACAGAAATGGGAAACCGTGTGGCCCAGGTTATGGCACGTGGCGATCTTGTGACCGATGATATTGTCATAGGTTTGATTCGCGAAAAACTAACCAATGGTGGCGCTGGTTTTATTTTTGATGGATTCCCGCGCACGTTAGCGCAGGCTGATGCCTTGGGCGCGATGTTGCCGCAGATGGGGCAAAATTTGAATTATGTTATTGAAATGCGCGTGGATGATGTGGCCCTTATTGCGCGGATCACCCAACGTGCCACCTGTGCCTCGTGTGGCGAGGTGTATAATGATGTTACCAAACCGATCCCCGCCGATGGTCGATGCGTTAAATGTGGAGGCACCGATTTCAAAAGGCGGGCCGATGATAATGAGGAAAGCTTTAAGAAACGCCTGATGGAATACTACAAAAAAACGTCCCCCTTGGTCGGATATTACCATGCCAAGGGTTTGTTGCGCACAGTAGATGGATTACATGAAATTGACACCATCGCCCAGGACATTGCAGGCATTTTAGGATAAATCATTATAAGAAAGTTCTATTATTTTAGAGATCAATTTTTAGATGGCAAAGAGTGTTGAGTAATTTTTTCCATAATCCAACGGTAGAAAAAGAATCTTCAACTGCAAAATCAGTCTGGTTTTGTCATCCATGTAACCAAACGGCGGGTGAGCGGGGCCACAACCAAAACCACCGGATAGGCCACCGCCCAAGAAGGCAGCCAAGCCCCCAAAACCCACAACTCGAAAAACCCCTCGGCAAATCCGATGGTGCGAAATGTGGCTACGCCGGACACCAAAAACGACATCAAGCCCGATAGGATAAATCCGAACACAAAAGGGGCAAAGCGCACGGGGATCATAAGGATAACTCTGAAACCGGAATTATTCTGAAAAATGTCCCATCGGACCACACCCCAAACCAAGGCACATCATCAATGATATTGGTTTGTCCAATATCAACCAACCTGTAAAAACTTTTCCGGTCAATCAATGCGTCTAACCCTGCGCGCATTGTCACATAGGGTGCGGGTGCGTTGGATGGTGTATGATGCACACGAATGGGGGTTTTAGACCCTGCTGTGACACGATCACCGACATTGGTGGTAAATGTGATAGATTGACCTTTACCTGTGCCTGCAATGTCGAAATCAACGGCCACAAATGGGGCATCTTCAACGGTGATGCCCACTTTTTCAACGGGGGTGACCAGGAAAAATTTATCTCCTTCGCGTTTCAAAATTGTTGAAAACAATCGCACCATTGCGGGACGTCCGATGGGGGTGCCTTGGTAAAACCATGTTCCATCGCGCCGGATTTCCATGTCTAAATCGCCGCAAAACGGCGGATCCCACAAATGCACGGGCGGCAAGGTGCCGGTTTTTTGGGCGGTTTGTGCCGCCTGTATTAAACCATCGGTTTGCGCTATCACGAATACGTGCCCCATCACATGTTTTGTTATTTGAGATTGGCAGATTAGATTTGTTAAAGTCAAATAATCAATGCCAAACTAACATCACATATCCGTCTCTAATACAAAACTCTACCGGAACATTCCTATGCCTGAACCTGAACACCTTTTGCCCGAAATCGAATCGCTAAGCGCTAAATTAACCCAGGCGCGCGCGTCGATCGAACAGAAAATTATCGGGCAAGATCGGGTTGTCACCCTGGCTTTGGCTGCGATGTTGTCGGGGGGCCATGCACTGTTGATGGGATTGCCGGGGTTGGGCAAAACCCTTTTGGTGGATACGTTATCAACTGTGATGGGCCTATCGGCCAACCGCATCCAATTCACCCCCGACCTTATGCCAGCCGATATTTTGGGGGCAGAGGTTTTGGAAACCGCCCAGGATGGCACGCGCAGTTTTCGTTTTATCGAAGGCCCGATTTTTTGTCAGCTTTTGATGGCTGATGAAATAAACCGTGCCTCCCCCCGCACCCAATCGGCCCTATTACAGGCGATGCAGGAACATGAGGTCACGATTGCAGGCGATCATAAACCGTTGCCGCGTCCGTTCCATGTGCTGGCCACACAAAACCCGATTGAACAGGAAGGCACCTATCCCTTGCCTGAGGCACAGCTTGACCGATTTTTAGTTAAAATTGATGTTGATTATCCTGATCGTGATGCCGAACGCAGCATCCTGTTGGCCACGACGGGCGCCGACATATCGCAGGTTTATCCGGTATTTGATGGTGCGGCATTGATGACCGCCCAGTCCGTTCTGCGGCGTATGCCGGTGGGGCAGGCGGTGGTCGATGCGATCCTGGATGTGGTGCGCGCCTGTCGCCCTGATGATGCAAGTGCCCCTGACATCGTGCGCGATGCGGTGGCATGGGGCCCCGGGCCGCGTGCGGCACAGGCCTTAATGCTAACCACCCGGGCGTGGGCGGTGTTGGACGGGCGGCTTGCCCCGTCGCCCGATGATGTGGCCGCGTTGGCCCATCCAGTCTTAAGCCACCGCATGGCATTAACATTCGCCGCCCGCACTGATGGTATCGGGTTGGCCCAGGTGATCGACACTGTGGTTGAACGTGTCACGGGGATTGGATTGGCGGCGTGATTGTGCCCGATACCACGCACCCTACCGCCGATACCCTGCGATCCCGTGCCGAGGATGCGGCGATTGGTTTGCCCGCGTTGATGGCCGATGCGCACAATCTTGCCGCAACGCAACTATTGGGGGTGCATGGGCGTAAACGCACGGGCACAGGGGATGAATTTTGGGAATATCATTCCGCGCGCCCCGGTGATGCCTACCAAAGTATTGATTGGCGGCGTTCGGCGCGGGCAGACGAACATTTCGTGCGACGCACCGAATGGCAGGCCGCGCAATCGGTGATGATCGGGGTTGATGCCGCCGCATCTATGGATTTCACGGGCCATAAAAACCGCCCCCCTAAACGATACCGCGCACAAACGTTGGCCATGGCCATTGCAATCCTGGCCATACGTGGCGGCGAACGTGTGGGCCTCACACAGTTGAGCGAACCACCCCGTGGCGGCAAGGCACAACTGGTGCGCCTAGCGGCGGCTTTGTTAGAACCGGTCGACGGCAGCGATTACGGCACACACAAACCCAAAAGTTTGCCCATGGGCAGCAGGGCCATCATTTTATCTGATTTTTTGGGCAATCCTGCCCATATTGAGAATGTTTTGGGCCAAGCCGCAGACCGCGGGGTAAAAGGGGCCTTGGTCCAAGTGTTGGACCCCGATGAAGAGGAATTTCCCTATACCGGGCGCACCATTTTTACATCTATGGCTGAAACCATGCGCTTTGAAACGCGCAAGGCAAAATCCCTACGCACCGCATATGTGGATCGTTTGGCCGCGCGCAAAGATCGCCTTCGCACCGCTGCACGCCGCACGGGATGGCAATATCGGTGCCACCATACCGATCAGCCCCCCGCCCCGATTTTGATGTGGATATACCAAACCCTGGAAAAGGGGCGTGGCGGATGGTGATGATCCCCTCAAGCGTGGACACGCGGCAAGCATGCCTTTGGGTATTTTCCGGTCTGATTGATCCCGCGCTTAAAATCCACAGGCGGCAGCGATGATACCATCTATTGCGTTCATATCACCGTGGCTATTGTTGGGGATATTGGCCTTGCCGGTGTTGTGGTGGTTACTGCGTGCGGTGCCCCCCGCCCCAATCCAACGCCGGTTCCCTGGTGTGGCCTTGCTCTTGGGGCTAGCGGACCCCGAGGCGGAGGTTGACAAAACGCCATGGTGGCTTTTGCTGTTGCGTATGGTCGCGGTTGGGGCCGCCATCATTGGGTTTGCCGGCCCTGTCCTAAACCCCCAAGACGCGCGCACGGGGCAGGGGCCTTTGTTAATACTTATGGATGGATCGTGGGCCTCGGCCCGCGATTGGGATGCGCGCATTGATCGGGTAGAATTGTTATTGGCCGAGGCAGGCCGCACCGGTCGCCCTGTGGCGTTGGTGCAACTTACCGATATGCCTGGTGGGGATGATTTGGTGTTGCAATCGGCCCGTGACATCGCGGCAGGGGTGCCGTCGTTGACCCCCGCACCCCATGCGCCAGATTTTACCGTCATTGCGGAATGGGCACGCACGTTACCCCAACCGTTGGAAACGTTTTGGATGTCCGATGGCGTCGATCATCCACACCGCGCTGCGTTGGCCGAGGCATTGGCGACCCATGGGCCCGTTCGCGTGTTTGAGGGAATACAAAACCTTATCGTTTTGCATCCCCCCCGTTTTGAAGAAGGCGACATTCGCCTGCGTCTCAGCCGCCTTAGCGGTGGGCCACCTGTGGATATAGGGGTTATTGCCCATGGTCTGGACCCCGCCGGTCAGCCGCGCGATTTGGCCCGCGCTGAGGCATATTTTGATGCAGGCGAAAATATGGCCGAGGTTCAATTCGATTTGCCGCCGGAATTAGGCAATCGCATTACGCGATTTTATGTGGACGGCCCGCGCGGCGCCGGCGGTGTGGCGTTGACCGATGACGCGCTGCAACGCCGTCAAGTGGCACTGGTTGCCGCACGATCGGGGGATGAAACACAGGCGCTTTTGTCGCCCTTACATTATTTGCGGCAGGCTTTGGCGCCTACGGCGGACCTTATCGAAGGCGCGTTGTCTGATATGGTGTTGGCAAATCCCGATGCATTGATTTTGGCCGATGTTGCCACGCTGGCCCCGGAAGAGGAACAAAACCTTATCCAATGGGTTGAAAATGGGGGCCTTTTGATGCGGTTTGCGGGGCCTAGGATGGCCGCATCGGATATTGCGCGCGATGCGCCCGGCCCTTTGATGCCCGTGCGCTTGCGTGCCGGTGGGCGCAGCATTGGTGGCGCGATGTCGTGGGGTGATCCCCGCGCATTGCGGCCGTTTCCCGATACGTCCCCGTTTTTCGGATTAGACATTCCTGATGATGTGGCGATCACGGCCCAAGTTATCGCACAGCCCGACCCAACACTGGCCGAACGCACCATTGCATCGCTAACCGATGGCACGCCTTTGGTCACGCGGGCCGCGTTGGGCCGAGGCTCAGTGGTTTTGTTTCATGTCACCGCAAACACCGAATGGTCATCGCTGCCGCTGTCTGGTTTGTTTGTGCAAATGTTGGAACGGTTGGCCATTTCAACCCGCCCGGCGGTGTTAGATGCGATGGATTTGGCCGGCACAATATGGACGCCGGATCAAGTATTAGATGGATTCGGTGTTTTGCGTGACGGGGGAATGCGCCCAGGCGTTGCAGGGGACGATTTGATCCAGGCGGCGTTGTCCGCCGATATACCACCCGGGCTGTATTCGGGGCCTGACCGGCGATTGGCACGCAATGTCATCGGGCCTGACACACAGCTTATGCCTGCGGTGTGGGCGGCGGCGATTTCGGTTGAAGGATTGGTGACAATCGCACCGCGCAATTTGATGGGGGCGTTTTTGGCGGCCTCTTTGATCCTTATTTTGATTGATACGCTTGCCGCATTGTGGCTTGGCGGGCGTTTGCCGCGTTTCGCGCGTGGGGCGACGGCGGTTTTTTTGACCCTGGCCATTCTGGGTGATCCTGCCCCCGTTATGGGGCAAACATCCACAGATCTCACATCGGACCAGATCGCCCGTCTTGCCACATCTGAGGTTACGTTGGCCTATGTCATCACGGGTGATCCCGATTTGGATGACCGCAGCCACGCGGGCCTACAGGGTTTATCCATCACATTGTTACAACGCACCTCGGTAGAACCCGCGCCGCCCATGGGGGTTAACCTGGAAACCGATGAATTGGCATTTTACCCGATGTTGTATTGGCCGGTTTCCCCCAACCAACCGTTGCCATCGTTGGCGGCGTATTCTCGGTTAAACACCTATCTGCGGTCTGGGGGCATGATCGTCTTTGATACGCGCGACGCAGACATCGGCGAATTTGGATCAGGCACACCCGAAGGGCGCCGTTTGCGCACGCTGGCTGCGCCGCTTGATATTCCGCCGCTAGAACCCATTCCACCGGATCATGTATTAACGCGCGCCTTTTACCTTTTGCAGGATTATCCCGGCCGTCACATGGGCCGCGATGTGTGGGTTGAGGCCGCCCCACCCGACGCCGAACAGATCGAAGGCATTCCATTTCGCAATCTAAATGATGGGGTCACGCCGGTGTTAATTGGGGGCAATGATTGGGCCACCGCCTGGGCGCAGGATGATTTTGGTCGCCCGCTTTATCCCATAGGCAGTGGGTCCGCCGGGCAACGCCAGCGCGAGATTGCGCTGCGTTTTGGGGTGAACTTGGTGATTCATGTTTTATCGGGAAACTACAAATCCGATCAAGTTCATGTGCCTGCACTTTTGGAACGATTGGGGCAGTAGGAGCCATAAAAATGGTACAATCAATCTTATTCGATCCCTTACTGCCTTGGCCCACACTGTTTGCATTGGGGGTAGGCATGGCGGCGATGACGGCCCTGGCCCTGTGGCGTGGGCTGGCAGGGTGGGGGTATCGTTTGCTGGCGATGGCCGCGCTTTTTGCTGCGCTGCTTAACCCATCGCTACACTCAGAAACACAAGATCCGTTAAGCGATATTGTGGTCTTGGTTGTTGATAATAGCGCCAGCCAACAAATTACAAACCGCCCCCCCCAAACGACCCAGGCCGTTGCGCAGCTTGAGGCCGAAATCACCGCGTTGGGCATGGATATGCGGATGGTGGACGTGACCGATGCACCGGACAATGGCGGCACATTGTTGATGCAGGCGTTATCGCAAGCGATGGCCGAAACCCCGCAGGCGCGGGTTGCCGGTGCGATATTTGTGACCGATGGGCAACTGCATGATGCAGAGCTTGCGCCCGCCATGCCCGCGCCGGTTCACGTGCTTTTGACAGGTCAAAGCGACGATTGGGATCGGCGTTTGGTGATCGAAACCGCGCCGGCTTTTGCTATCATCGACGAAGAAATTCGTCTAACCCTGCGCATAGAAGACCAAGGCGCCGTTCCGTCGGCACTTGCCGGGCAGGCGGAAATCACGATTTCGGTTGATGGTAACCCAGGTCGAACATTTCAAGTGCCGGTGGGCGAGTCGTTGGAATTGCCGTTAACGTTGACTCACGCGGGCCGCAACGTCATTCAATTCAATGTGCCAGAGGCCGCAGGGGAACTAACCGCACGCAACAACGCGGCGGTAGTGCAAATCAATGGCGTGCGTGATCGGTTGCGCGTATTGTTGGTGTCCGGCGAACCGCACGCAGGCCAACGCACATGGCGCAATCTTTTGAAATCCGACGCATCGGTCGATTTGGTGCATTTCACCATTTTGCGGCCGCCCGATCGGCAAGACAACGTGCCCGTGACCGAACTGTCGTTGATCGCATTTCCCACACGTGAACTGTTTATGGAGGCGGTCGATGAATTCGACCTAATTATATTCGACCGGTATCAACGGCGCGGTATTTTACCCATGCTTTATATCGACAATATCCGCCGATATGTTGAAGATGGTGGTGCCCTGCTGGTTGCGGCGGGGCCTGATTTTGCCTCTGCGGCGTCGCTTTATCATACGCCATTGGCCAGTATCTTGCCGGGCCGTCCAACCGCACGGGTAATCGAAAATCCGTTTTTGCCACAGATTTCCGATTTAGGTGCCCGCCATCCCGTTACATCAGGGTTAGAACAGGACCATCCCCCGCCCCCCGAATCCAATGCACCATGGGGCAGATGGTTTCGCCAGATCGAATTAAGGCCCGAACGCGGGCATACTGTTATGACCGGGGCCGATGATGCGCCGTTATTGATGCTAGACCGTGTGGGACAAGGGCGCGTGGCCCTGTTGGCATCAGATCACGCCTGGCTGTGGGACCGCGGGGTCGAAGGTGGCGGCCCGCAACTGGCCCTTTTGCGCCGCTTGGCCCATTGGATGATGGGCGAACCCGATCTTGAAGAAGAGGCATTGAACGTTGATGTGCAGGGTCAAACGATTTTTGTCACCCGCCAAACATTGGCCGATACTGTAGATGTTTTAACCGTGACTGCACCTGATGGCACGCAAACCAAAGTCACGTTGCAAGAAACCGCCCCCGGTCGTTTCACCGCACAAATTGAAGGAATAGATCAGGGGCTTTATCGCCTGGCCGAGGGGGATCATGAGGTTGTCGTTGCCCTGGGCCCTGCCGCCCCCCGTGAATTTGAAGAAACCATTGCATCGAGTGACCGATTGACCCCCATTGTTGATGCAACGTCCGGTGGGATTTTTCGCCTTGAAGATGGAGTGCCCGATATTCGCCGCGTGGCCGAGGGAAGGGTGGCCTCTGGCCGTGGTTGGATTGGGCTAACCGAAAGACAGGCGCATTTAACCACCAATGTGGCGGTTACCCCGTTCATTGCCGCGTGGTTGTTTTTGATTTTGGCCACAGGCTTTATCGTGGCCGCATGGCTGCGCGAAGGTCGGCGGTAGGAAAGGAAAAAATCCCAAAGATTTATATCAGACAAGAATTTATTTCTAATATCTGGTATTCGTGCGGGTTTATCATTTTCAAACGGCACGTAGCTGGCTAAATACATTAACCATGTTTGAAGTATCACGGCCCGAAAGTCTATCGCGCATCCATACAGTCACATTTGAAGGATTAGAAGCTCGGCGCGTCGAGGTGCAATGCGCCGTTACCGCCGGATTGCCGAATTTCGCCATTGTGGGATTGCCAAACAAAGCGGTGTCTGAAGCGCGCGATCGTGTGCGCACGGCGCTACAGGCGATGGCCATCGCGCTCCCCTCAAAACGTATTACGATTAACCTTTCGCCTGCGGATTTATTGAAAGAAGGGTCGCATTTCGATTTACCGATTGCGCTGGCGTTATTGGCGGCGTTGGGAATTGTGCCCAAAGATCGTGCAGACGGGGCTATGGCATTGGGTGAATTGTCGCTTGACGGGCGTCTTGTGCCGATCATTGGCGCCTTACCGGCGGCCCTTGCCGCAGGCGAAGATGACCGCGTGCTGCTTTGCCCCCTTGCTTGTGGGCCAGAGGCCGCCTGGGTGGGGGCGACACCCGTTTTTGCGGCGCGCAATTTGGGCGAATTGATTGCACATTTAACCGATCAAACCCCGATTGAACCTGCGATGCCCGGGGAAATCGTTTCTGAGCCTAATCTGAAATGCCTATCGGATGTGCGCGGTCAGGAACGTGCGAAACGCGCGCTCGAAATCGCGGCGGCGGGGCGGCATCATCTGCTTATGGTTGGTAGCCCTGGATCGGGCAAATCCATGCTTGCGGCGCGTTTGCCGGGGCTTTTGCCGCCCCTTTCGGCGGCGGAGGCATTAGAAACCTCAATGATCCATTCTTTGGCGGGATTATTGGATGGGGGCGGTATTTCGCGCACGCGCCCTTACCGTGCGCCCCACCATACGGCATCGCGGGCGGCCATTGTTGGGGGCGGGCGCGGGGCGGCAAAACCTGGTGAAATTAGTTTGGCCCACAATGGCGTTTTATTTCTGGATGAATTTCCCGAATATCAACGCGATATTTTAGAATCTTTGCGCCAACCCATTGAAACGGGCGATGTGCTGTTGTCGCGCGCAAATGCGCATGTGACATATCCGTGCCGGTTTTTGTTGATTGCAGCGGCCAATCCGTGCCGTTGTGGCCATCTTTATGATGCGGGCCAAGCGTGCGGCAGGGCGCCTTTGTGCGGGGCGGATTATATGGCAAAAATTTCAGGCCCATTAATGGATCGGTTTGATGTGCGGCTTGAGGTGCCGCCGGTGGCTTATGCCGATTTGGATTTGCCGGCCACGGGCGAAAAAAGCACACAGGTCGCGGCCCGCGTTGCCGCCGCACGCGCAATACAAACCGAACGATTTGCCGCCCTTGGTGTGCCTGCCCGTGTCAATGCCGATGCCGAAGGTGCGTTGTTGGATGAAGTCGCCACGCCAGATACAGGGGGCAAAACGATGCTTAGCAAAGCCGCCGAAAAGATCAGGCTGACCGCGCGGGGTTATCACCGGGTCTTGCGTTTGGCACGCACCATTGCCGATCTTGATGGGGTCGATACCATAAGCACACCGCATGTTGCAGAGGCGTTGGGGTATCGCCTTATCGCCGGGACCAGCGCGCATACCGCGCAGTAGATGATGTTAATCTGCGCACCTTGCTTCGACGGTATCCCAAATCTTTGCGGCCACGTTCACGCCGTCGAAACGTTCCAATTCCTGTATCCCGGTGGGGGACGTGACGTTGATTTCAGTGAGGTAATCACCGATCACATCAATACCCACAAAAATTTGGCCCATATCCCGCAGGCGTGGCCCGATCGCCGCACAAATTTCCCGATCACGCGGGGTTAAGCCCGTTTTTTCGGGGCGTCCACCCACATGCATATTTGATCTTGTTTCCCCCTCAGCCGGCACACGATTAATCGCGCCCACGGGATCACCATCAACAAGAATGATGCGTTTATCCCCGTTTGCCACGGCTGGCAGGAATTTTTGCACGATCATCGGTTCACGGTTAAGGGCGGAAAAGACCTCGTGCAAGGCATTGAGATTGCGATCATTCGGCCCTAGCCGGAACACACCTGCCCCCCCGTTGCCGTAAAGTGGTTTTAGGATAACGTCGCGATGGGTTTCTTTGAATGCTTTCAACACCGATAGATCGCGCGCGATGGTCGTGGGTGGCATGAGATCGGGAAAATCCAGCACCAACAATTTTTCCGGCGCGTTTCGAACCCAAAATGGATCGTTCACAACCAAAGTCTGCCCTTTAAGCCGATCTAAAAAATGGGTTGTGGTGATATAGCTCATGTCAAATGGTGGGTCCTGTCGCAACCACACGACATCAAAATCGGCCAAATCCATATCTTGCATCTGGCCTAAATGCGCGTGGTCACCCTGCACGCGTTGCACCGTCAGCGGGGCGGCACACGCCATAATTCGCCCTTCACGATAGGATAATTTATCCGGTGTATAAAAGAAAAGTGTGTGGCCGCGCTCCTGCGCTTCTTCGGCTAGGCGAAAGGTACTGTCTGCGTTAAGATCAACCGATTCGATTGGATCCATTTGAAACGCCACTTTCATTGCATCTGTGTCCCTTAAACCATGTTTCTGTTGACCCAATGTGCGCACTGTTCAATGTGTTACCCCATCTTCGGTCAGTGCATTTTCCAGAATTTCAATCCGCCCCATCCGATCCACAAATGCAACATCAAAACGCATATGCGTCAACGATTGTTGCGGGTGATAGCCCAGACAATGTTCGGCGCTTTTCAAAAGACGGATAGATTGTTTGCGCGTCAAACGCAGCGCCGCCTGCGCCAGGGATTTTGCGGCCTTCACCTCGACAAATACCAATGCGTTGTTATGAAACATCACAAGATCAATTTCCCCCGCTTTTCCCCGCCAGCGGCGGCACACCAAACGATGCCCGCCATCGACATAATGCCGCATAACATGATCTTCGGCTGCTTTGCCGTTCAGATGGGATGTCAGGCCGCTCATGCCTTATCCTTAAGGTAAAGTGCTCTTTGATAAACCTGCCGTTTTGGTAGGCCTAGCCGAACGGCGACATTCGCGCTAGCCTCTTTCAGCGGCGCATTTTGCAGCGCATGGCGCAAGGCTGCATCCAAATCTGTTTCGGGTATGTCCAGTTTTTTTGATCGTCCGATCAACAACACGATTTCCCCTTTTAGCGGTCTATTGTGCAGGCTGTCCAACAGAGCGCCCAAGGTGTCGCGCCGCACCTCTTCAAAACGTTTGGTTAGTTCTCGGCACACCGCGGCGGGTCGCGTCACATCCCATGTGTTGCATATTTCGGTCAACAAACGGTTAATACGTTTTGGGCTTTCGTATAAAATCAAGGTTGCGGGGATATGTTCAATTTCTGCCAACCATCGCGCGCGATCCCCCTGTTTTGCGGGTGGAAATCCTGCGAACAGAAATCGGTCCGATGGCAATCCTGACACAACCAAACCCATAAGTGCGGCGCTGGGGCCTGGGGCCGCTGAAACGTGGATGTTATTGTCGATGGCGACCCGCGCCAGTTGGTATCCTGGGTCCGCCAGTAGCGGTGTGCCGGCCTGGGGCGCGAAGGCGACCGATTTCCCCGCGTGCAGGGCTGCGATAATTTTTGGGCGTGTTTGGGGGCCGTTATGGTCGTGATAGGCAATGATGGTGCGCCCCCCCGATGGAATCCCGTGTAGGTGCATCAAATGCCGAAGGGCGCGCGTATCTTCGGCGGCAATCACATCGCAGCACCTTAAAATATCCAGCGTGCGCAGTGTAATATCGCGCGCAGCCCCGATTGGGGTTGCCACAAAATAAAGACCTGGGTCCAAGGCATGTTGGGGATCTTGGATCATGGTTTGGCGCTGGCTTTTGGGGGATAACATTGTTCGCTTTGTTCGCCTTGTGTTTTGTTTCGCCAAAATATTGCCTAACGCAAGGTTATTCCTTTGTGTTTACATATATGGCGTAACGCCGTAACTTAAGGGCACATAACGGGCACCACCCTTGGAGGCTTCACACCCATGATTTCTATTTCTTTCTATCTTCGCAAGTCTTTCCAGGTTTTTGGCTTGCTTGGTATGTTTGTTGGGGTGACGGCATGTCAAATTGGGGGTGGCGCGATCGGTAATGGGCCAAGCGTGCGCGGGCAAACCGTTCAGGTGGCTATGCTTTTGCCCGTTGGATCGGGACAGGCAGGGGATGCTGTTATTTCGCGCAATTTGGAAAATGCTGCGCGGATTGCAGCGGCGGACATATCCGACGTCTCTATCGACATCACAGTTTATGATACCGCCGGACAGGCGGCGCGCGCCGCCACAGTGGCCGCCCAGGCCGTGTCAAATGGTGCAGATGTGATTGTGGGGCCACTACGATCGGATGCGGCGGCGGCGGTGGGCGTTGCGGTGGCAAATTCAGATGTGAATGTTTTGTCGTTTTCAAACAATACCGAAATCGCCGGTGGCAACGTTTTTGTATTGGGCCATACCTTTGCTAATACCGCCAATCGGATTGTGCGATATGCAGCCAGTCGCGGGCGTGACCAGATTGTTGTAACACACGCCGAAAACTTAGCCGGGCAGGTGGCACGTGATGCAGTGGTGCGTGCGGCCCAAACCTCAGGCGCGACGATATTGGGTGTTGTGCCTTATGAGTTTTCTCAGACAGGGGTAACGCGCGCGGTGCCTCAGATCGTTGATTTAGTTCGGCAAAATGGGGCAGAAGGTTTAATGCTAACGTCGTTGAGCGCTGGGGCGTTGCCGTTTTTTGCGCAACTGCTGCCTGAAAACGGGCTCGACATCACCCAAATTCAGTTAATGGGGTTGGCACGTTGGGACACGCCGCCACAAATCCTTGAATTTGATGGTTTGCAGGGTGGTTGGTTTGCAGTTCCTGACCCTTCGGCGACGGCTGATTTTAATGCACGATATAGCGCGACTTATGGCGAACCTGCTCATATACTGGCCGCACTAGGATATGATGCGGTTTTGGCGGTTGGTGCAACCGCTAGCCGGTCTGGCAGTTTGTCTGCAGGTGATTTTGTATCTGCGGGTGGCATCAATGGGGCAAATGGTGTGTTTCGTTTACTTCGGGATGGGACAAATCAACGGGCGATGGCCATTGCGCAAATTTTGAACAATCAGGTGGCTATCATTGACCCTGCCCCCAGGCGCCTTGGTGGTTTCGGATCCTAACCCAAACGTGTATTTGCCGCAGGCCACGGCATTGCAATCGGGGGATGTGTATCCCGGGCAAATGATTGCCCCTGAGCGGCAGATTTTCGATGGCCCTACTGTGCGCGGTGATATTGAGGCTGTAATCACCGATACGCAAAATGCGCATGCTGTGCGCGCGGCGACAGTGGCCATTTTAGCCGCTGTGAATGATGCGGGGCGTGCCGCCATTTCCGATGGTATTGCCGCGCATCCATTGTCTGCACGGCCCATAACGCACGCTTACACATACTTGGTGGATGGTTTGGTGCAAACTGCCCTGCATATTGCGACAACCCATCTTTACCCTAATGCTGTGCCCAGTGCCACAGAACGTATGGCGGTGTTGGCCGTGGGCGGGTATGGGCGTGGGGAAATGGCCCCATTTTCAGACGTTGATCTTTTGTTTGTTACGCCATGGAAAATGACCGCAGCCATAGAAAAAGTGATCGAAGCGTGTCTTTATATGCTGTGGGATCTGCATTTGAAGGTTGGCCATGCCACCAGAACAGTGAAAGATTGTGTGCGGCTTGGCAAACAAGATTTCACAATTCGCACCAGCCTGTTGGAAAATCGGTTTTTAGGGGGGGATCCCGCGATCGCCCATGATTTACAAAACACACTACGCGCGCAGCTTTTTAAGGGAACCACCGCCGAATTTATTGAGGCCAAATTGGCCGAGCGTGATGCACGGCATCGCAAACAGGGTGGCCAACGTTACATACTTGAACCGAATGTTAAGGAGGGCAAAGGCGGTTTGCGCGATTTACAAACATTGTATTGGATTGCAAAATACGAACACGGTGTTGAAAAAGCCCAAGACTTGGTCAACATCGGCCTGTTGCGCGCAGAAGAATTTCATGCTTTTGACGCCGCGGAAAAGTTTTTATGGGCGATACGATGTCAACTACATCTAATCGCGGGGCGCGCGCAGGATCAACTCACGTTTGATACCCAGGTGATGATTGCCGATCGCTTTGGTTACACCGATCATTCCGGGCGTCGCGCGGTGGAATATTTTATGCAAGATTATTTTCGCCATGCCACCAAGGTGGGGGAATTAACGCGCATTTTTCTTACGGCGCTTGAGGCGCGGCACATCAAACGCGAGCCTGGTTTGTTCGATTTTTTGCGTGGGCGGGCACGGAAGCATACATTGAAAGACGGCTACGAGGTGCGGCGCGGGCGTCTTGCCATTCGCGACGATGCAGTATTTTTCCAAGACAAACTTAATATCCTGCGGCTTTTTGAAGAGGCATTGCGCACCAGATATTTGATTCACCCCGACGCGATGCGCGCGGTTTCGGCACGGCTCGATCTGATCGACGATGCGATGCGACAAAATCCAGAGGCAAACCGGATTTTCATTGGCTTGCTGCTAAAACATGGCAATCCCGAAAGGGCATTGCGGCGGATGAACGAATTGGGGGTTCTGGCCGCGTTTTTGCCGAACTTTGCGCCCATTGTCGCAATGATGCAATTCAATATTTATCACAAATACACAGTTGACGAACATACCATCCAAGTCATTTCAACCTTAGCACAGATCGAGCGTGGTGAATTGGTTGAAGAATTGCCCATCGCGTCACGTATTTTAGAGGGGGGTGTAAATCGTAAAGTTCTCTATGTCGCCTGTTTGTTGCACGATATTGGCAAAGGCCAAAGGGAAGATCATTCTATTCTGGGGGCTCGCATTGCGCGCTCGGTTTGCCCACGCTTGGGGTTAAGCCCTGCGGAATGTCAAACGGTGGAATGGTTGGTGCGTTATCATCTTTTGATGTCGGACATGGCGCAAAAACGCGATATTTCTGACCCTAGAACGGTTAGAGATTTTGCCAAAGCTGTGAAAACACGGGAACGGCTGGACCTTTTGACAGTGCTAACAGTGTGTGACATCCGCGGCGTCGGGCCGGGAACATGGAATAATTGGAAAGCAACGCTTTTGCGTGGTCTTTACCGCGCTACGGTCACAGCACTTGAAACCGGGCTTGAGGCGTTGAATCGCGACAAACGCACAAGTGAGGCTAAGCGCGCACTCAAAGATGCTTTGGCCGATTGGCCCCGCGCAATGGTTAAAACGGAATTAGAACGCCATTATACCCCCTATTGGCAGGGGCTGGACCTGGCTGCGCAGGTTGTTTTTGCAAGGCTTTTATTGCGTGATGTGCCCAATGATGAAATTCGTATTGACGCCCAACAAGATAACGATCGTGATGCCACGCGGGTGTGTTTTGCATTGGCAGATCATCCTGGTATCTTCAGCCGTCTGTCCGGTGCGTTGGCGTTGGTTGGGGCAAATGTGGTGGATGCGCGCACCTATACATCGAAAGACGGGTATGCGACGGCCGTTTTTTGGGTGCAAGACAGTGACGGCAACACATACGATGATGCACGTTTGCCCCGCCTAAAAAGTATGATCGAAAAAACCCTAAAGGGGGAAATTGTTACATCCCGCGCGTTAGAGACCGGCGATAAAATTAAGAAACGCGAACGCCCCTTTGATGTGCCGACCCACATTGCCTTTGATAATGATGGATCAGAAATTTATACGATTATTGAGGTGGATACACGGGATCGTCCCGGTTTGCTTTATGATTTGACCAAAACACTGGCCGATGCAAATGTATATATATCCAGTGCTATGATCGCAACATACGGGGCGCAGGTTGTCGATACATTCTACGTAAAAGATATGTTCGGCCTCAAATTATACACCAAATCGCGCCAAGACAGCCTGGAACGTAAATTGCGCGCAGCCATCGCCTTTGCCGCGCGGCGCGCGGGGGCGTGACCATGGCGCGCGGGGGCCATCCCATCCGCCTAATCGTAGGTGTTTTAACGGTAGGTGGATGGACGTTTGGCAGCCGTGTTTTAGGATTTTTACGCGACATTCTAATCGCGGCCTTTATGGGAACGGGTCCGGTGGCCGAAGCGTTTTTCGTTGCTTTCAGCCTACCAAACATGTTTCGCCGGTTTTTTGCCGAAGGCGCGTTTAACACGGCGTTTGTCCCGCTTTTTTCCAAAAAATTGGAAGGGGGGGAAAACGCGCATGCCTTTGCCCAAGATGCTTTTTCCGGATTGGCCAGTCTTTTGATCGTGCTAACGTTGATTGCGCAGGTTGCCATGCCATGGTTTGTATTGGCCATGGCCAGCGGATTTGCCAATGATGCAAGGTTTGAAATCGCCACATACTTCGGCCGCATCGCGTTTGGATACGTAATTTTTATTTCACTTGCTGCGTTATTGTCTGGGGTTTTGAACGCAACGGGCCGGTTTGCCGCCGCGGCCGCCGCGCCGATTTTGTTAAATGTGATCTTGATTGTGGCACTGATTATGGCGGAAGCCGGGATTGCCCAAAACCTTACCATGCATGTGCTGCACCTTAACCACGGCACGTTGTTGGCGGTTGGCACGTTGGTTGCAGGGGTGGCGCAAATGGGGTTGGTGTGGCGGGCGGCGGCGCGGGCGGGGTTTCGCCTGGTGCCGCGTATACCACGTTGGACACCGGATATGCGCCGATTGGCCCAGATCATGGCACCCGCAATGTTGGCGGGTGGGGTGGTGCAGATCAATCTGTTGGTGGGCAGGCAAGTCGCCAGCTTTTTTGATGGCGCAATCGTATGGTTGAATTTTGCCGATCGGTTGTATCAGCTGCCGCTGGGCATGGTGGGCATCGCCATCGGGATCGTGTTGTTGCCCGATCTGTCGCGGCGTTTACGGGCCAACGATGACACCGGCGCCCGTGCGGCGTTCAGCAGGGCCGGCGAACTTGCCCTTGCGCTTACCATCCCCAGCGCGGTTGCCTTGTGCGTGATCCCCGCGCCTTTGGTCGCGGTTTTGTTTGAACGCGGGGCGTTCGAACCCGCTGATACCGCCGCCACCGCCTTGGCCGTCGCCGCCTATGGGATAGGGTTACCGGCCTTTGTTTTGCAAAAGGTTTTACAGCCGCTCTATTTTGCACGCGAAGATACGCGCCGCCCATTTCTCTATGCCGTGATTGCGATGGGGGTCAACGCAGGGGTTGCGATTGGTCTGGCCTGGGGGGTGGGATATTTGGGCGCGGCCCTTGGCACCACGGTGGCCGGTTGGGCCATGGTGTGGTTGTTGTTGCGCGGGCGACGCGCCATGGGGGCGGTGGCGTATTTTGATGCCCGTTTTCGGCGCAGGATTGTGCGGATTACGGCGGCGGCCTGTATCATGGGCGGGTTTTGTTGGGGGACCGCCCGGGTATTAGATCCTGTATTAGTCTTGGCAGGTTGGCGTTATCTGGCCCTTGGGGGGCTTATTATCGGGGGTGTCCTTGTTTATGGCGCGGCGGGGCATGTTTTAGGGGCGTTTCGCCTGTCTGAATTCCGCGCGGCCCTGCGCCAACCCTAAAGGGGATTTGGCGCAGGGTGCGTTTGGTCAACAAGGGCGGAATTATTCCCAACCAACCTGATTAAAAATTGCCTGTGCGGTTGGCACATTTTGCGCCACGCCGGTCAGGTCGATGGTATCGGGAATGAAAAACCCCAACGCCGCGACCGAAGGGCTGAGCGCGACACCAGGAACCGCCGGATATTCGTCGTTGCCGGCCGAAAAATACTGTTGTGCCTCGTCACTGGCTAGGTATTCCAAAAACGCGATGGCATTGTCGCGGTTTGGTGCATGGGCGGCCACGCCCCCGCCCGAAAGGTTCATGTGCGCGCCGATGTCGTTTTGATTTGGAAACACCCATTTAATCATATCAAGCGAAGCTGACACACCGTCGACGGGGCGGCGGATTGCGCGGGCAAAGTAATAGGTATTTGACATCGCAATGTCGCATTCGCCCGATACAATCCCACGTAATTGATCCGTATCGCCGCCCTGTGGATCACGGGCGAAATTTGCCACAACCGCGGCAGCCCAATCGCGGGCGGCGTCTTCGCCCAAATGGTCAATCAGTGCAGCGAGGATCGTTTGCGAATATACGTTGGTGCCGGACCGGATACAAATTTGCCCTGCGTATTCAGGGTTGGCCAGATCCTGATAAGTTTGTGGTGGGTTTGGAACGTCGGCGGGGTCATAGAACAAAATCCGTGCACGTTGGCTAAACCCGAACCAATGATTGCCGTCTTCTTGTAGATAGGCAGGGATTCGGCGTTCCAAAACATCCGACTCAACAGGTTGCAGCAGGCCCAAACCCTGCGCACGCGCCAGACGTGAGGTATCGACCGTCAACAAAATGTCGGCGGGTGAATTTTCGCCCTCGGCCTCCATACGGGCGATCAATTCATCGGCATTGCCTTCAATGCGATTAATGGTGATGCCGGTTTGTTCTTCAAATTCTGAATAGAGCCGTTCATCGGTGTCGTAGTGGCGCGAGGAATAGAGATTTAATTCTTGTGCTTGGGCGGTGGTCCAGGCCGATGCGGCGATGGCCACCCCCAAAAGCAGGGTGAATGTGCGGGTCATGCAGGTGCTCCTTAGCTGATTACGGCATCAATACCTGACTGGTTTAATCAGGATAGTGCGCCCCTCTAAGACCATATGGGGCGGCATGTCAATAATTGTCGATAAAAATACTAAACTATAATGTGGCGCAAATTACCGTTTGTTCGGGGGTATAGCAGTGGAAGTGAAAAAATTGGTGCACTAGTCTAGTTGCAAGTTACGCGGCGATTAACCCCATGCTTTCTAATTTCAACACCACCTGTTGCGCGCAATAATCAATTTCGGTGTTTTCCGTATTCATTGCCAGTTCGGGGTTGATTGGAATTTCATAAGGGTCTGAAATACCGGTGAATTCCTTTATTTTTCCTGCGCGCGCTAATTTATATAACCCCTTACGATCTCGTCGTTCGCATTCGGCCAATGGTGTTGATACATACACCTCAACAAAGGCGCCGAAGGCTTCGATCATGTCACGCACATCGCGGCGGGCGGCGGCATACGGCGCGATGGGGGCACAAAGGGCGATGCCGCCATTTTTGGTGATCTCCGATGCCACATATCCGATGCGGCGGATGTTGATGTCGCGGTGGTCTTTGGAAAACCCCAGTTCGCTGGACAAATGTTTGCGCACGACATCACCATCCAGAAGTGTTACGGGCCGCCCACCCATTTCCATCAGTTTGATCATTAAGGCGTTGGCGATGGTTGATTTGCCTGATCCGGATAGGCCGGTGAAAAATACCGTGAATCCCTGTTGCGATCGTGGCGGCGCTGTGCGGCGCAATTCGCGCACCACCTCGGGAAATGAAAACCATTCGGGGATGTCGCGCCCCTCGCGCAATCGCCGACGCAATTCGGTGCCCGAAATATCAAGCACGGTTTCCCCCGGCTTGACCCGATCAGCGGGTTCATATTGGGCGCGGTCCTGCACATAGACCATGTGTTTGAAATCGACCATTTTGATGCCCATGTCCGCTTGATAGTCGCGGAACAGATCTTGGGCGTCATACGGGCCATAAAAATCTTGCCCGTCGGAATTTTTACCTGGCCCCGCATGGTCACGCCCCACGATCATGTGGGTGCAGCCGTGGTTTTTGCGGATCAATCCATGCCACAATGCCTCACGCGGGCCGGCCATGCGCATGGCCAAATTCAACAGGCTAAGGGTGGTGGTGGCCGATGGATATTTATCCAACACTGCCTCGTAACATCGCACGCGGGTAAAATGATCGACGTCACCAGGTTTGGTCATACCCACAACGGGGTGGATTAATAGGTTGGCCTGGGCCTCTTTCGCGGCGCGAAAAGTCAGTTCCTGATGTGCGCGGTGCAGGGGGTTGCGCGTTTGAAACGCCACAATGCGATGCCACCCCAGTTTGTGAAACTGTGTGCGCAGTTCGTTGGGCGTATCGCGGCGCGCGCGAAAATCATAATGCACCGGCGGGTGTAGGCCCGTGATGGGCCCGCCCAAATAAACCGGTCCTGCCGTTTCGTGCAGGTATCGCACCGCCGGATGGGCGGTATCGTTGGTGCCGAACACGGCCTTTGCCTCATGCGTTTTGTCCGGTGTCCAACGATCGGTTACCGTCAGAATGGCCAAGATCACGCCCTCTGCATCGCGTAGGGCGATGTCTTGGCCGGGGGGGATGGTATTGGCAAAATCCTGAGGCACATCCAAGGTGATGGGCATCGGCCACAGCGCCCCATCGGCCAGGCGCATGGTATCTACCACACTGGTATAATCGGCCTGGCCTAAAAACCCGCTCAGTGGATAAAACCCCCCGTTCATCAACAGCTCAAGATCGCACATTTGCCGTGGGGTTAAATCCCACGACGGCAGATCAGGGGCCTTTACCTTAAGGGTTTCGGCCGCATCCCGCGGTGCGTAAAGCTCAGGGATAGGCGTATGAAATTGCCCTGGCATGGCACAATCCTTTTCACGTCATATGGATTGATGAGGCCGATGACAAAATATCGCTGGCCGCATGGTTTGGATGATTTAGTCGATTGTGGCGGCCGCGGCGGCATGTGGTGCATCGGTGGTTTGCGCATCACCTTGTTCGGCCAACCATCGTTCGGCGTCTAAGGCGGCCATGCATCCCATGCCCGCGCTGGTGACAGCCTGGCGATAGATATGATCGGTCACATCGCCGGCGGCAAAAACACCCGGGATGGATGTGTGCGTGGTGCCTGGGGTGACCTTAACATACCCGCCATTGTGCAGCGCAAGCTGATCTTTTACCAGCTCGGTCGCGGGGGCATGGCCGATGGCCACAAAAAAACCAGCGCAGGGTATGTCCAACGGCGCACCCGTCTCAATATGTTTGGCCCGCACCCCCACAACCCCAGGGGGATCGTCGGTGCCCATAACCTCATCCACCGTATGGTTCCACACAACGTTGATTTTGGGGTTTTTGAACAGCCGATCTTGCAAAATCTTTTCGGCGCGCAGGCTGTCGCGCCGGTGGATGAGCGTGACTTTGCTGGCAAAATTGGTTAGAAACAACGCCTCTTCCACGGCGGTATTGCCGCCGCCCACCACAACAATATCTTTGCCGCGATAAAAAAATCCATCGCAGGTCGCGCAGGCCGATACACCAAAACCTTTGAACCGATCCTCGGACGGCAGGCCAAGCCATTTTGCCTGTGCGCCCGTGGCCAAAACCACCGCATCCGCAGTATAAGTCATGCCACCGTCGCCCGTTGCCACAAAGGGGCGTTTGCTAAGGTCCAACGCAGTAATATGATCATGGATGATCTCGGTGCCCGTATCTTTGGCATGGTGTTCCATTCGCACCATCAAATCGGGGCCCATCACACTGTCATCGCCGGGCCAGTTTTCGACATCCGTGGTGATGGTCAACTGCCCACCAGGTTGCAGGCCCTGCACCAAAATCGGGTTCAACATGGCGCGGCTGGCGTAAACGCCGGCGGTGTATCCGGCGGGGCCGGACCCAATGATCAACAGGCGGGTGTGACGTGTATCTGGCATGGTGTGATCCTTTAATTTGCCCCTGATATAGACAGGGCCGATATGGGATGGAAGGCGGCAGGCGGGCATATGATGGCTGCAATGGCGCATACGCCGCGCACATTTGGTTTACCTATTCTGATACTATGCGCCTTGTATCCTTCATGGTGTCATGACGGGGCTGATGTTTCCTGTGATCCATGCTATGGTGTATTGTTATGTTACCACCAAATCCATCTGACATTCCCGCCATGTATCAGCGGGCCTTAGCCCTACAAAAAGGGGGGCAAAGTGCGCGTGCGCTGGACATCTACCAACAAATTCTATTGGCCCGCCCCAAAACGGCAGAGGCATGGTTTCAAATCGGGCGTATTCATGTGGTCGAAGGCGACCAGGAACTGGCGGAACGCGCGCTGCGGCGGGCCATGACGCTTCAGCCCAAGGAACCGGCCATTTGGCAAACACTGTATGGTATTTTGAACGGGACCGCGGCCAAAACGTTGGAACGCGCGGCACAGCGGGCAGGGATCATATTAGGCCAAAAGGCCGAGGCAGACCCGATTTTGCGCCTTATCCAAACCAACCCCGCCAAGGCCGAGGCGCAGGCCCTGACCCTAGTCAAAGCCGCGCCCGATGCGTTTTGGCCCGCCTTTGCCTTAGGTCGTGCGCGGGCAGCACGGGCAAATTGGGCCGGGGCCTTGGGGCCGTTAGAAATGGCGCACAAACGCGCGCCCACGGATAGGGGCGCGCAGCTACACCTGGGGCTGTGTTTGGCGCGGCTGGACCAACCGCTGCGGGCCGAGGTGTTGTTGGCCCCGCTGGTCCATAAATCCCCCCTGGCGCGCCATGGGCTTGCCCGTTTGTATCGGGAAAATTTGCGCTTGGCTGAGGCATTGGCGATGCTAGACAGTGACGGAGCTGGGGGCAAATCGCCCCATGAGGGATTGTTTGCGGTGGAACGCGCGTTGATTTCTGCGGCAGGGGGGCAACGGGCCGCTGCGTTGGCCGCGCTGCGCGCTGCCGTGGCCGCAGGCGGGGATAAAACCGCGCTTTCCCAC
>CALFSY010000024.1 GCA_937916365.1 uncultured Jannaschia sp.
GTCACCCCAAATGCCATCCGCCTAAGAAAAAAATACCTCAACCCCAACGACCGAAAACGAAACGCCCGCACAACAACATAAGAAATAAACGGAAAACAATCTTCGCAATCTGCTGTCGCTGCGTATGCTTAATCAAAGACTTTCTGTCCCTTCCACCGGCAGCAAATGATCCATCGTGATGGATGGTTGGTGGCACCCTGTGTCGCCCACAATCCGCGCGGGCACGCCCGCCACTGTTTTGCACGGCGGCACATCATTCAATACCACCGATCCGGCTGCGATTTTTGAACACGCGCCAACGTGGATATTGCCCAATACCTTTGCCCCCGCCCCGATCAACACACCATCGCCGATCTTTGGGTGGCGGTCTTCTTCCTCTTTGCCTGTGCCGCCCAGAGTGACGGCGTGCAGCATCGACACATTGTCGCCCACAACCGCCGTTTCCCCAATCACGATGGAATGGGCGTGGTCAATCATAATGCCTTGGCCAATTCGCGCGGCGGGGTGGATGTCGATGCCAAACACCTCGCTGATACGCATTTGGATGAAATATGCCATGTCGCGGCGGCCTTGACCCCAAAGCCAATGCCCCACGCGATAGGCTGAAACCGCCTGAAACCCTTTGAAAAATAAAAGCGGCTGCATAAACCGGTGGCACGCCGGATCACGATCGTAAATCGCCACAATATCGGCGCGCGCCGCTTGGCCAATGGTAGGATCGGTGGCCAACGCTTCGTCGGCGATTTCACGCAGAATTTGTTCGGATATTTCGCCCGAGGCCAATTTTTGCGCCATGCGATAGGCCAGCGCCCGTTCCAGCGTGGCATGGGGCAGGATCGCCCCATGCACCATGCCGCCTAACAAAGGTTCCGCCGTCAATGCGGCCTCGGCCTCTTGCAGGATCTGATCCCAAACGGGGTCTATGTTTGCCAATTTTTGCTGCGTTTCAGGCATGGTGAGGTCCTTTCGGGCGTGCCTTGGTCAACCGCTTTATAGACCTAAGATAAGATAGAACGGCCCGCAGTGAAAGGCCCCCGAATCCCTGTCATACGGGATCGGGTAGTGCCAATTCGGCATAGTGTGCGACCAAACGCACCCCTCCACCCGTGAAATCCCCACCGGTGGCCGTAATCTCTAATGCCGTATCTGTCCAGTAAACCAGGGGTGCGGATGGCCCATTGACCCAGGAATTTAGCGCCAAACCCAACCCGTTCCCATATCGCAGCGGGTCGCCCGCAACCCCTAAATCCCACGCTGTTGCCGTGCCGTTGATGTCGGCAATCACACGGCCCGTTACGCCAAACGCGATGGATCGTTCGGGAAACATCACGGGGGTAGTGACATTGCCGCCTGCGGTCAATGCTACATCTGTTTCAACGGTTTTAACCGCCAACGCCGCACCATATGTGCCAAGCGTTAGGGCCCCATAGCGCCAAACATGCCCATCCCAAATGGCATTCATCCCCTGATCCAGGATAAAGGCACGCCACCCCCGATGCGGTGTCACAAAACCCCACCCGCCATTGATAAAAACCGCGACCTTACCATCATGGCCGGCCCAATCCCCCGTTGCGCCCGTCGGCAGGGCATAAACCATCCCATCTTGTGCAGGGTCGGGCGGCGCGGTTTGCGTAGCCGAGGAAAGGCGCAGGTGCGTCAACCCGTCAAGCAGGCTCAACGCCTCATTCACGGTCACATGTTTTTGCGCTTGCGCGGCTTGTAACAGGGGTAGGGTGAGAACCGGTGTTTCCGTCATCAATTTTAATCCTTAACGTCAATTCTTGTGAAAGGCCCTGCGCCGAAGCGTTCGGAAATTTGGGCCACGTCGATGTGATACGGTGGCGAAACGCCGTCGCCTGCCTGCATCGCGGCGGTGTAGGTGAACATGGGGGCGTTCAACGTTTCTTCGCGTTTGATGGTTCCGCCTTGTGTGATGCGCAACAGGTATGCTTCGCGTGCCTCGCCCAAAGGCACGTCCAGGCTTTCCCAGCTATCGCCGTCAATCCGCGTGCGGCGAACCCAGGTTATATGGCGGTCTGCGCCCATCGCCCTGGCTCGCAGATGCACCGGCGCATAAGGTCGCAATCCAACGCCCTGAAACGCCGTGATTTTTTGCACATAGCTTGCGTTATCAACGGCATAACGCGCCGGCCCGATCCGCCAATATCGCGGCAAACCGCGCGCCGCACTTGGCACATCAACCTGCACGGGCGCCCCGTTGAGCAGAACAAAAAGGCTGCCTTCTGGCCAAACCTCTGGCATGATTGCATCGGTGCCTTGCTGGCCGCGCAAACAGTGCCCGATCGTCCATATATGCGCCCTGGTCAGCGTCGCATTGGCGAATTGAATCACCTCCCAATCGCCGGTGTCGCCGGGGCCTATGGCAGCCAAATTTGCCCCGTTCAAAACGGAAATCTGTTCGGCACTGGCCAAATTCCCGCCCGCAATGCGCACAGAAAAAGACGCCCCGCGATCCCACAGACCCGGTTTTGCCGCCCAAAGCGGGGTTTGCAACGTGCCTGCAATTGCGCCGCGTTCGACCAGGCGATTAAGTGTAAACCCATCCACCGTGGCCGAGGCATAAACCGCCACGCTGCCCTGCCATGGGGTGGCTGTAACGGCCAAATGTGGCGCATGTTCGACCTCGGCCTCCGTCAAAAGCGGTAGGTCCATGAACACCGCGCTGACCGGCACGGGGGGCACAAACCCAGGGGTGGGGGTGGTATCGTCCTCCACCACATCGGCGGGCAAGGTTACCGATGGTTCCACGCGCACGGCCTCAATCGCGCGGGCGCTACGGTCTTCGACACGATCAATCCGCCAGGTCGATCCATCTGCCAAGCCCACCACACTGCCTACACCCAAGGCCCGCTGTGATGGGGGCAGACTAAATTTGATCGTGTCGCGCGCTGCTTGCACCTCGGTTAGCCATCGCTCGGCCACCGTTTGCGCCTCGGCCTGGGTTAGGGCGATGGGCAGGGTGCTGGCGCTGACGCTTGGGTCATTTTTGTTGGGCAACGCCGCCTCTGCCACACGCTCTTCATACACAGATTCAGCCTCAGAATAGGTGACACGCACGTGCCCCGTTGTTTCTGCATCGGCATCGCGGATGTGGGTAATTCGGCCTTCGCCCTCTTCGTTCAAGGCTGTAAATTCCGCGAAAATCGGTGCCTCTGCCGCCAATGGGGGCGGTAAAAATACCAATCGTCCCTCGCGTTCGATCGCCTGAAACCCATAGGCTAACATCAAACTTTGCAATCGTGCACGGGTGCTTTCGGTTTCGCCCGACAGATACCCGCGCACAAATCCATAAAGCGCGGACACATCATAATCCAAAACACCGGCGGCTTCGCACAATTCTGCCACCACCAAATCCAGGGGTGCGGCATCAAGGCGGCCGGTAATCCAATGCCCGCGTTTCCAATTTCCCCCATCTGACCATCGGTTCAAATCGTTAGGAAAGGCGGGCCATGGTCGCGCGTCCCACGCCCAAACATGGGCACGATCCATATTTAACATCGGCGCCCCATAGACGGGCGAAATGGGGTTGCGCCCCGGTTCGTTCCAATAAGACATAATTGCGCGCACATATTGCGCTTGGATCAAATCATCGCGCCGCCCGTTTGAATAATATGGTATTTTGCTTTCCGAACTTTTGGGGTCTAGGAATTTGTTCGGCTGATTCGTGCCCTTATCAATCGCGGCACACCCGATTTCGGTAAACCAAATGGGTTTCGACATCGGCACCCAATCCGATTGCCCCTCTTGTGGGCCTGTATCGGGCAAAGACGTTTGCACCATCGAAATTGATGATATTTGTTGCACGGACCCCGTTGGGTGCGGGTTTTGCCATCCGTTCAGGCCGATCATCAATCGCCACCCTTTGCAATCCGATGGCACAGATCCGCGGCCCAAAAACGACGCGGGCGTAAAAACCGCTGTGCGATCCACCCAACCATCGGCCACCGTCAACCCCGACCAAAACTGTACCTGGCCAAATCCGCCATAACCTCCGTCTGCCCTGATAAAAGCGATCCAAAAATAAAATAAATGCGGGCGGCCGTCATCGGGTTCTGACAGCAACCGAATGCGAATGGTCGTCGAAATTTCCTGACCTGTAATAACGGGGTGCCACCCACGTTCGGACATAATGCGATAATACGAATCGCTTTGCAGCACTGTGCCCACATCCGGCACCTCAACAATCGTCACATCCAAATGGCGGTCTGTAACTGTGATTGCGGTTGTTAAGGTGTCCTCAGTATGAACATAACTGTTCAACCAATAAGAACCGCCACGCGCAAATGTTCCATCAAATGGTTCCGGTCCGAATTGTTGCACATTGCCCGGGTCAGCCCCCCCGCGCCGATCCACATGCACGTTCGACCACCACTGTCTTAGATCCTTGTAACGATAGATCCAGGGCGCGCCCCCTGCGCCATCTGTGATTGGGATACGATTTTGCGCGTCGCGCGCGTCTTGGTCTGGATAATACCAATCATACCCTTCGCCGCCTTCGACATTGGCCTTTAGGTAATCAAGATTATAAATCGTCCTCCATGCGGCATCAGCATGGTCAGGATCATCGCGCCAATCGGAAAGCGGCATATAGTTGTCAATGCCAATAAAATCTATGTTGCTATCAGCCCATAGGGGGTCGAGGTGAAAATACACATCGTTCGATCCATCTTGCGGATGATAACCGAAATACTCGCTCCAATCTGCGGCATAGCTGAGCTTTGCATCGGGCAACAGTGTGCGCACTTCTGCGGCAAGGGTCTTAAATTGTGCCACCGCTGGAAATCCATTTGTGTCGCGCATCTGTGTTAATCCGCGCATTTCGGACCCGATGCAAAACGCCTCAACCCCGCCTGCTGCGGCGCACAAGGCGGCGGAATGTAGGATAAATCGGGAATAGCTCCATTCATTGGGTCCAAAATAGGCCACGGCCCCGGGGGAAACCGCGAAATCGGTGGCCTTGGTCGTGCCGAAAAAGGTTTGCACCGCCGTGGCATTGGCCGCTGTTTTGTCCGGGGTGCTGGGTTGATCGGGGGCTAAATCCCCCGTGATCCGCCCCCGCCAGGGTAACGCCGCCTGTTCCGGTTTGCCGTATGGATCGGACAACCCATTTCCGGCCAAAATTTCCATCAACAAAAACGGATAAAACAAAACCTCTTGACCGCTTTCGTGAATGGCGTGGATCGCCTGGATCACTGAATCATCCGCCGGTGTTCCGCCATAAACCGGACGCCCGTCAATTTGGGCCAATACACCTGCCTCTGCACGGCCGATACCGCCCGCGCGCCAGGGCATTTCTGCACCATCGCGGTCGCTATTTTCGACCTTTGGCTGCACACGGCATACCCCTGCGCGCAGATCGTCACCAAACCACGAATAAATAAGCGAGATGGATTGTGTGTTCGATGCAGACTCGTGCAAATAATTTAGCGAACGGGTAAAATCTGTGCCGCCGCCTTCGGCGCTGATATTGGCTACTGTGGTGGCGCCAAACCCGGCCTGAAAGGTGATTGTTTGCGTTGCTAACGCGTATTCCCCCGTTCCTGGCATCAAGGCCACGGCCCGCACGCTGTCGGGGGCGGTGGGGGGAACGGCCACATGCCTTACCCGCGGCAGGCGCGTAACTTCGGCGGCAAATTGCGGCACACGGTTGCCAAAAGGGGACAGATCCAGATCTTCAAACACGATATAAGCAATGCCGCGATAGGCGGGAACGTTGCCCGCACCTTCGATCGCCTCAATCAATGGATCGGGCATTTGATCCGCGGCGCCGGTATAAATACGCATCGCAAGATTGCTTTGGTCCAGCTCGACGCCATCGGCCCATACGCGGCCCACACGTCGAATTTCGCCTTCGCATAAGGCGACCGCCAGACTGATGGAATACGAATAGGTTGTGGTTTTGGGTTGTGAAGGCGCCCCTTTCCCACCCCCCGTGGTTGAGGTATTTTCGACAAAACGTGTGGCCCACATCACCTGCCCGCCCAATCGCATACGTCCGGCAAGATAGGCAATGGGCGCGCCTTCGCTTGCCCCTGTTATGCGAAATCGGTCAATCCGGCCCCGTTCCACCGGGTCCGACCCCGCACCCAGCAATCGTTGGTCAATAACACGGCCCAGCGTCGCCCCCGCCGCACGCCCAATCACGCCCCCCGAAAGCCCCAGAATACCGCCCGAAAAAAGACCGCCCGTCGCCGCACCGGCGGCCGACAAAAGGATCGTTGCCATATCTTATATCCTCGTTGGAAAGGAAAATCGCGCCACAACCCGCCGTGCCCAGGGTGGTGTTAGGGCGCTTTCCACCACACCCTGCCCCGAATAGGCATGGATAAAACGCGCCCCTCGTCCTGTTTCTGTCTGAACACCTAGGTGCTTTGCCACACCCTGCGCCCGCATTCGAAACAACAACACATCGCCCATGCTTGCATCGGTGACGGATTTCGCCACCAAATGCCGTTTGGCCGCGGCCCAAAGCCGTTCTTCCCCCATGGCTTCCGACCAATCCATGGTATACGCAGGGATAGTTTCGGGTTCGTTTCCGTAAATATCGCGCCAAATCCCCCGCAAAAGACCCAGGCAATCACATCCCACACCTCGGCAACTTGCCTGATGCACATAAGGCGTGCCAAGCCACCTGCGCGCGATCCCGGCAACCTTATTCATCGGCGGCTTCCCCCATCGCGTGCCGAAACGCGGGATGGGTGCGCCATTTGCCAATCATCCCCGGGAATATCGGGAAAACCCCGAAAATTTAGAATGTTGCCGAACTTCAGGCGGCAGGTGTCCATCCGTTTGTCACACCCTGCCGTTAGGCGCACGCGATCACCCACCGAAATATCGGCGCGCAGTCGATCCCAAAGTTCCACACGACGCCCATCCCCGTCTGATATATCTGATTTGATGGCCCCGCTTAGCCCGCTGGCCGCGCCGTCAAGCACCACAAACTGTCCTCGGTCAAACCATTGCGGCTCAAATGTGCCAACCGGCGCAACCCTAAATACCCGATTGGCCGTAGTGCCTGTGACATCAAAATCCGCACGATATTCCGCCGCGTTTAGGTCAATGCCGCATCGCCCATCCCCCAGAATTGCCGAACAGGTTCGTTGATACACCTGCCCTGTGGGGGTGTTCAGGGCCTCGGCCAATCCGCGCAACTCTACTGCAAACGCACCATTGGCATGGGTGATTTCCCCAAATGACCCGCGAAACTGTAATACGCGGTTTTCGGGGGCGGCCCATTGGACCAACCATGCCTCGACCTGCGCACCATCAAACCGCCCTGCCGTAATATCGGCCTCGGTGATTGCTGCGCCGCTTAACGCCCCCATCGCTTGCGTATTATCAACCGAAAGCCCCGTTGTTTGGCTTAGTGTGGCGGCGGTCATGCCTGTTTCTGCGCGAAATATCACGCCGTCAAAGTGCAAGGCGCGATCATGATTGGTAAAGCCAAAGATCACACCATCGCGGCGCGTAACCTTCCAACATCGCGCAACACCGGTCACACCTGTCGCTAAGTGGGCGTCAAGCCCAGCTGCCCCCATCATATTCTGATTTCCACCACCGGCACACTGGGGATTTCGCCGGCTTGGAATGTTGCGGCGTTTGCAACGATGGCCTCGGTATCAAATCGCACCGGCACGTCAAATTCAAACCCTGCCGTTATCTCTGCGCCTGCATCCGGCGGGGTGGCAAAGGTCACTTGCCCTTGCGTGGGGTCAACTGTGGCATCCACCCCCAAAATTTGGGCCACCCCCGATACGCCCACCGAGATGGTGCCACCCACGGGTTTTTTGACCTCACGCGCATACGAAACCCCACCGGAAACGTAGGCTTTGGTCAACGTAAAGGCGCGTGTTGCCCCATCACCGACACCAATCATTTGGTCATGTAACGATGGCGTGGCAGAGGGGGGGCAGCTTTTGAAATCGAACCAATCTTTCCAACGAAATCCATGAAGTTGCCCACGCCGTGCCTCAAAAAACGTGACCAAAGCGGCAATATCATCCAACGATCGTAACCCAACCCCCGCGTCATAGCGACGGCGGGATTGCGCCCAAGGCGTGTTGCGTTCTTCAAACCCATTGGTCAATGCCACGATTTCTGTGCGCCGTTCAGGCCCGCCCGAGGACCCAAAACTTAAGTGTTCAGGAAACCGTATTTCGTGAAATTGCATAATTCCGCATTCCTTTTATCGGTTGCGTTGACCACGGGCCAAGGCGCGGCTCATCTGGGCGGCAATCTGGCTTTGGCTGCGTTGAAAACCTTGGGTGTCTGGGGTCGAAATGTTCATGGTGATGTGAACGGGGGCCGCGACCCCACCACCCGCGGCCACGCCCAAACGCCCGTCGGCGCCGCGTTGTAGAGGCAAAATTGCCTCTGGCCCCGCTTCGCCCATCAATCCCGCGCCTCCACGCATGGGAAAGGTCGTGGGCCCCTGCACAACACCGCCCCGTGCGAACGGCATCACGCGGCCTTGGCTGATTGCGCCGCCTTTTTGAAAGGCGAACAACCCGCTTAACACCCCATTCATGCCATTGGCGATTGCTCCGCCCACGGCATTCTGCACCGGGCGCAGCGCTGTGTTATAGGCTGCATCAACCATACTTTGGGCCACAGTACCCAAAGCATCCGATAAACGCATACCGTCAAACACCACCCCATCAAAGGCCCGCCGCAGGCCCCCGCCGATGGTGCGGCTCATGCTTTGCACCTCACGGTTCGTGAACACCATGGTGTTCTGCATACCCTTCAGTTCCGCTTGAAACGCTGCGGCAACACCCGTTGCGGTGCCAAGCGTGGTTTCAAGATCGGCGATTTGACGATCCAATCGGTCGACGTCAGCATCCAATGCGTCCATCATGGCCCTCCTGTATTAAGGAAAAAATGATGGGGGGTGGCCCCATCGGGAAATTTCGCCATCAATGTGCGAAACTGATCGCGTTTCATCGGTGGGGTCACACCATGGCCCCCCTCTACCATCACCATAAATTCCGCCGGGGTCAGCCGCCAAAACGCATCGGGCGAAAGGCCCAGATCCCGCAAACCCAAACGCATCAACGCCGCCCAATCTAATTTCATCTTGGTCATGGTGGCGTTTGAAAGGCCAGGTTCAACAGACGCGCGGCCACCCGCGCGGCGGTCAAAACCCCCCCGTCGATGTCTGCAGCCAAAAGATCGGGTAAATCCCCGTCCCATCCCCCCCCGCGCAATCCCGCACAGATAAGCAATAAAACATCGCGCGCGCGGGGATTTTCCCCCTCAAACCGTGCCACTAGATCGGTGATACCGTCCACCTTCATCCGCGTTTCAAGTTCGGCCAACGCCCCCAGCGTCAGTTTTAGGCGACGGCGTTGCCCATCAACGATCAGGTCCACCTCACCTGTATATGGGTTGGCCATGGGCTAGAGCGCTGTAAAATTCAACGCACCGGCCGAGGCCAGCGATATTTCATAATTCGCTTCGCCATCGTGATTACCGGCATATTCAATCGCAGTGATCAAGAATGCCCCCGCAATAACACCGAAATCGGGGATTATGATCTGAAAATTCGGGGTCGTGCTGTCAAAAAACACTTGCTGCGCGCGCGCGTCCGTTGCGGCATCACGGAAAATACCTGATCCGGTGATGGACGCTGATTTTACACCTGCGCCGCCCAAAATCTCGCGCCATCCGCCGGTTGAATCTAAACTCGTTATATCTACCGTTTCGGCATTGAAACTGATCCGTGTCGCGCGCAATCCGGCAAATGTTTGGAATACACCATTGCCGTCCATGTCAATTTTAAGCAGAAGGTCCCTACCGCTTTGAGCCGCCATTATCGTCTCCTATCTTGAAAAGTTATGTGTATTTGCGGGGGCGCGGGTCACGATGTGTTTTCGTCAACATGGGCGCGAAACCATAGTTCGATGTCGCGGCGATCTTTGCGTTGCCGCGCACGTGCCCGTAAAAACCGCAGATACACCACTTGCCCACGGCTTAACGTAAGGTTCGCACCCGTCAGCACATCGGAAATGGCCGCCGCCAATACCTTCGCTGCGTGAAACCCTGCCCCATCGGTAACAACTGTTACCGGAAAATCGTGTAGCGCGCCTGCGCCCGTTTTGTCCGATCGGTCGCGTGCTTGTTCGGGGCCCAAACTCACATACAAATCGGGCACGGGCACGCGCGGCAGCGCATCGTGTATCGCACCCCCCGAAAGCGTGGCGACTGTCGTATCGGCGGTCAACGCGCCATATACTGCCTCTTGTAAGGCCGCTGCAATGCCATAGCTCATAGGCCCACCTCTTCAACGACAAAGCATATTAAATAGCGGCGCGATGGATCGCTTTCTGTGACGGCCGCGATGTCATAAACGCGCGCACCATCACGAAATCGCATGCCAGCCATAGGGCGTGATGGGGCGCCATGGGGTGTTGCGCGGATCGTAACCTTCATGTGCTGGCGCGATACCGGGCCTGCCTCGCGCCCTGTGCCTGCTGGTGTGATGTCGGCCCAATGCGTCCCGATCACCGCCCATGTTTGCGTAGAACCACCTGCGCCATCTGGCACCCGTGTGGGGGCCTCTAGCGCTAATTTTCGGTGTAGGTCTGGGCGCGTTCGTTTCATGCCCCTGTCCCCCGCACCCGCAATGCGCGATATGGTTCCAACAAAACCGATACGGCAAAGGGTATACCCATTTCTGGATCAATGTTTTGCCCCCAAAATTCACCCGCTAAAATCAACACCGCCTGGCGCAAATCCGCCGGAATGCCATCCCAATTTGGGGAAAATCCACCGGTAAATTCGACCTCGATCGTTCCACCCTGGCTGGGCGTTGGTAATTTTGCCCCTTCGGCCATGACAGACGGAGCATATTGATCGGGCCGTAAATAATACTGATCTGTTGGCACCAATGTTTCTGCGCCTGCGCGGCTGATCAATTTAACACTGTCGATGGCGCTAACCGGGGCTTTGGGCAGCACATGGGCCTTGTCACTGTTCCAATGCACAAGGCTTAGCGCAAAGCGGCGCTGAAATAGGGCTTTGCCGATCCGTGCTTCGATCGCCGATAACGCCGCGCGCAGATAGCTTTCCAATTTGGCATCATGGCTGCCATCGTCGGGAAAACCGCGCGCCAACCGCAGGTGATCCGCCAATTCCGATACGGGTAAAACCCCACTGGGGACCGAGGTCACTTCGACCACCATCATCCTTGAAATCTCCAAAAATTGATTTGTAACTAAAGATTTCCGCGCATCGCCTTTCGGGTGTCGGCGTGATGTGCGGGAACCTTAAATATGAAAACGGGGCGGCGCACCGTGCGCATCGCTGGGCTAAGCGAAAGGGGAACACACATCCAAACCTGCGCACGGCACGAACCACCCCTACCTACCCCAACAGCACGGGGCAGGATCGGTATTACATTTTTGCGCCGTTGGGGTTTTCGGCCCTTAAATCAGGACGCCCCGAATTTTAACAATTTGATCGCGGCATAATCGGTGACATGCCCGCCCACCCGTTTGGTTGCATAAAACAACACATGGGGTTTGGCGCTAAACGGGTCACGTAACACCCGCAGATCGGGGCGTTCGGCAATCGTATATCCGGCCGTAAAGTCGCCCAAAGCAATCGCATGGGCATCGGCCGCAACGTCGGGCATATCCTCGGCAATCAACACCGGATACCCCATCAAACGCGCGGGTTCCCCATTGGCCAACCCATCGGACCACAAAAACCGGCCGTCGGTATCTTTCATTTTGCGCACGGCACCGGCGGTTTTTGAATTCATCACAAAGGTTGCATTCGCGCGATACTGTGCCCCCAACGCATAAACCAGATCGACAATCGCATCGGCTGGATTGGCGGCATCAAAATCACCCGCCGTTCCCGTCACCACATAGCCGAGGTTCCCCCATGCCCAAGCGGAATTTTCCACCGTGGTGTTGGTTAAAATGCCCGTAGGTTTATTCACCCCATCACCCACGACAAAGGCCGCGGCCTCGGCCCGTGCAAATTTATCGGCGATGCGGTCGGCAAGCCAACCCTCAACATCAAATGCGCTATCGTCCAACAATCGTTGTGACGCCTTTGGCATTGCCGATAATTCAAACAACGGGATCGAAATACGTTCGATCTGGGGTGCATCGGTTTCCGCTGTGGCGGTGGTTTCATCGGCCCATCCCGCGCCGGTGTCTGTGCTGTCGATTAACACATCAAACGATGTTGCTTCTACCGTCACCACACTGGCCACCGCGCGCAGGCTGGAACCCGCGCGCAGGCTGGCCTGTATGGTTTCAGTGGTTTGTGGGTCTACCAAATATCCACCTTCGGCGTTGATGGCGGTGTTCAGCCCTTTGTGGTCAAGCTCGATCCCGCGCAGGCCGCCGTCATCCCCACATCGCAGATACGTCGCAAGTGCCTTTTTATGGGGCGCGCCACTGTCAATTTCGGCCGATAGCGGCGGGCGCGCATGGGCACGCGATTTTGTCGTTAGCATAGCAATCCGTTCTTCCTGTTTTTTGAGTTTGGTTGTCACATCATCCTGAAACGCATCGAATTCCGTTAAAAATCCGCTCAGGCCGCTCTTAAAATGGAGTAATGGGTCATGGTCATGGGCCGTGTGGGGGTGTTCCGGCGGCCCTTCTAAGGTCTCGGTCATTGTCATCACCTGCAAATGAAAGGATTCTAGCGGGGCACACGCGCCGCTAATTTGCGGCGCGCATGGTCGAAATCACGCGCCAAATCGGCCAGGTCATCGGTTTTGGCCTGTAACGCCTTTGCCAAATTCACCCGCGCCTGCGGAAGCATCGGAAAGGTCACCAACGACACCTCCCACAACTCCACCTCAGACAGGAGCCGTTGCCCCCGGTCATCTTTTGCCGACCGCACCGTTTTATACCCGATGCTCAGGCCGTCTATCGCCCCAGCCTCGACCAACGCCGCGGCCTCACGCGCGCGCGAAACATCGGTCAAAAGCCTGCCTTTAACATAAAGGCCATGTTGGTCTTCGTGCACATCGTCCCAAACACCGATGGGTTCGCCCGGGTTGTGTTGCCAAAGCATTTTGATGTTGCGGCCATGTGTTTTGATGGTTTTCAAACTGCGCACATACGCCCCAGGCACAACCACATCACCGCTTTGGTCGCGCACGCCAAAAAGACTTGCGTAACCTTCGATGCGATGCCCATCCAGCATTGTAAGCGTTTGGTCCATGCTACAAAATTTGGTTTCTAACCCCCATGCGGGATATGGGATCATGTTCTATTCCTTTCCTGTCTGCATGGTCATCACATCCCATCGGGGCGTTCAGAAAGGCCAAGCAAGTGTCGTTTTTCCCCTTCGGTTAGGAAATCGGCATTCGCCACGCGGCGCCACTGTGCCTCGCGCTCAACCGCTAAGGCTGGCACTTGGTCTAAATCCAGGTGCAGGCTGATAACCTCGCCCGTTAAACCGGATAACCAATGTGCCACTGCGGCCAATACCTTCTGCGCCAAAGGTAAAATGGTCAGGCGGTAAAACGCGCGATTGGCCTCTGCATAATTGGCATAGGTTGCATCACCCGGAATGCCCAACATCATCGGCGGCACGCCAAACGCCAACGCAATATCGCGGGCAGCGGCCTCTTTCGTTTTCTGAAATTCCATATCCGATGGGCTGAACCCCATCGGTTTCCAATCAAGCCCGCCTTCTAACAACATCGGGCGTCCTGCATTACGGGCGCCTTGATGGTGCGCCTCCATCTCTGCTTGCAGGCGGTCGAATTGATCTTGGGTCATTGTGCCGGTTCCATCGACCCCGCGATACACAATCGCGCCCGATGGTCGCGCAGCGTTGTCCAACAATGCTTTTGACCACCGCGCGGCGGCATTGTGCACATCAATCGCGGTCGCCGCGGCCTGTAACGGCGCCAACCCATAATGATCGTCTTGCGGATGAAACGCTTTGATATGGCAAATCACTTCGGCGGGATAACGATGTTTTTTCGCCCCAACGGTATAATCAAACCCCATCGGCCATCCATCATCACCAGGCACCAACGCCATACGATCAGACCGCAAAACATGAAGTTCGGCAGGAACGCCTGCATCCGCCATCACACCTTCGACATAAGCATTCCCAGATAACAAAAGGTTTGCATAAATTGATTCCATCAAATCGGCCTGTGCCTGCGCCTGGTTAGGCCGCGCAAGCAGGCCCAAAACAGGGTGCGTGTTCAAACGGGTATCAGTATCGCCTTCGCGTGCGATGATCGGCACCGCTGCGGCGGCCTCAGCGATCAATTTGACGGCGCGATATCCCACAGGGTTTCCCTGAAACCCATTTTGAGTCAACGAAACGGTGTCGCGTGGGCTCCATGCTGCGCGTCCTGCCATATTCCAAACGGCCAGTTTGATGGCGGTGGATGCCTTTTGTTCCGGCATATCCATGGGCCTTTTACGCAAAAAATCGAAAACCATGTTGTCCTCCTCAAACCGTGTTACAGAACAAACCGGCCAGCATGCGTCGTGCCAAACCACGCCTCCGCCGTTCTCATGCGATTACGATCATAAATTTCGGATATTTGGGGCCAGTGCCCGTTTCCCGGGCATAAGCAACCCTTCGGTCAATCCCCAGACCAAAGCATCCACGCGATCCGGGCTGCCGCGTCCCTCATAACCGGTGCGGCACATCAGGCACATCTCATCCTCTAACGCATCTAAGCCTGCTAAATGTTGCACACGTCCTTGTTCATAAAGTGCTGCCACAGGTTCGGCGCGTGCCGATTTGCCCCGCACGGCACGCACAGCGCGATAATTTATCATGGGGTCAACCTGGCGCATGATGGTTTCCACCATATCCCCGCCTTGATTGACCTCTGCCACCAACCGCGTGGCGCCATGTCGATGATATGCCGCCGCTGCGGCCGCGGCCCATCCTTGCGGTGTGCTGGCGCGCATTGAACAATCGGCCAACACAACCGCTTGCCATCGGTGCGGGGGGCCGTCCTCTAAAATTGCGACTACGATAATGCCGCAGGCGTCCGATCCGTCATGCCCTGTCACCGGCGGGTCAACCGCGACAATCACGCGCGCGCCATCCTGCACGGCATCGGTGGTGCGCACATCATCCAACATTCTGCGGGTCCAAAGCGCGTCTTGCGCATCCTCTAGCAACACACCATCCAATTCCTGGCGGCCTAATCGCGTATCGCCGTATCGTGCGCGCACCTGTTCCAAAAACGATGGGGCCAAATACGCACGGTTTGCCTCGGTCGGTGCGTGGGTCATCACCACCGATGATTGTGTTAACAAATCCTTCAAAACTGCGACGTTGCGCGGTGTCGTTGTCACCACTTGGCGCGGATGGCGGCCTAATCGTAGGCTGAATTGCAACATATCCCATGCCTCTTGCGCCTTGGGCCATTTTGCCATCTCATCCGCCCATGCGGCCTCAAATTGTGGGCCGCGCAATGCCTCTGGATCATGGGCGGAATATACCCGTGCCTCGGCCCCGTTTGCCCATTCCAACCGTCGTTCGCCCGCAATCCATCGGGGGCGGCGATCCGGCGGTGAACAGGCTAAAATCCCACTTTCCCCTTTTATCATAACGGCTAACGCTTGGTCGTATGTTTCCCCTAACAATGCCACGCGCCGTGCATGACCGGGGGCATGGGGTGTGGCCCCCTCAACCATTGATCGCACCCATTCGGTGCCTGCGCGGGTTTTGCCCGCGCCCCGCCCGCCCAAGATTACCCAGGTTGTCCAATCCCCCAAAGGCGGGATTTGGTGCGGCAGGGCCCAGAATTCAAACAAATAGGGCAACGCCGCCAAGGCGCCATCGCTTAACCCATTAAGAAACCGCGCCCTCATCGCAGGCGGCGCGCAGGCAAGCCAGCCGGCGGCCGATTTCATCGCGCGCGGCCCCAAGGTCAAGTTCGGGGTGTCCGATTGCAAAGGTTTCGCATCCTGCGGCACGCGCGGCCTCCCGCATCTTTAGCGCAAAAAGAAAGGCGCCGTTTAGCGCCTTAATCTCTGCCATTAGGGTTTTTTCATCAATCTCATCATCGGGGCCCCGGAACCTATCAATCGCGTGTTCCAAAACCCCAATGGCCCTTTCTAAGGCGTCCATCGCCCGTGCAGCCATATGTTCGGCATATTGTTGGTCTTTTGCATCGTTCAAAATTTTCATCATAAAATTTCCTGTATTTACTAAAACATTCCTCAACCCAGAGGCACATGTCAAAACATGTGTTTAGCTATATCTAGTGACTCCCAAAAGGCCCGTAATTATAAATGCGCGCGGCAAAAAACTTGCCCGCACCTACGGGAATATCCCAAAAACATTTCCAGAAAAACCAGAGGGGCAAGGTTGCTTACCCACGTCTGCCAGCATGTGAAAATGTATGCCACAAAGCGTTCGGTGTGTCAATAAGTTTTTTATTTTCAAAACGTTAACGCAATAACATTATGCTAAGAATAAATTAAACACTGCGCCATATGATAACTTTCATACCGCACAAATTATATCGCGCATTGCGTAGGGGGGAATAGGGGCGTGTCACGCCGCTATTGGTTTTGATTGGCGCGTTCTGCCTCAATCTCGCGCCAACGCGCTACATTTCTGTTATGTTCTTCTAGGGTTTCGGCAAATGCGTGGCCCCCTGTTCCATCTGCCACGAAAAAGATGAAATTTGTCTCTTCGGGATTCACGGCCGCGTTAATGGCGGCGCGGCCCGGATTGGCGATTGGTGTTGGTGGTAAACCATCAATCACATACGTGTTCCAAGGGGTTTCTTGGTCTAACTCGCTACGCAATAATCCGCGCCCCAATACACCACGCCCTTCCGTCACGCCATAAATCACCGTGGGATCGGTTTGCAGGCGTATGCCCTGGTTCAACCGATTTATAAAAACCCCTGAAATTAAGCGCCGCTCTTCCACAACGCTCGTTTCTTTTTCGATGATTGACGCTAAAATTAGGGCTTCTTCGGCACTTGCTAACGGTAGGTTATCTTGCCGCACGGCCCACGCTTGGGCTAAAATCGCGGCTTGCGCGGTGCGCATCGTGTCCAAAATCTCTTGCCTGTCTTGGCCGCGCTGCACATCAAACGTGTCGGGGGCCAATGTGCCCTCTGCCGGAATATCGGCCACCTCACCCGATAAAAAATCGGCCTGGCGTAATCCCTCAACGATCTGCCAGGATGTTAACCCTTCTGGCACCGCTATGCGATATGTAACCGCAACCCCGCTTTCAATCAACTCGGAATATAGATCAGGTATGCCATTTTCATATGAAAAATCAGCTAGCGTTACGATTTCATCCGTGCCAGGCACCCGCTCGCGCAGTCTTAGCGTGCCTGTCCCCGAATTTCGTAAAATATACGTGGCCGTATAGCGCGAAAACGAAGGCCCCCCCGACGTTACAATTTGCAAAACATCCGACATCGACGCGCGCGCGGGAATTTCATACACCCCGAAACGCAGTTGATCGGCCATATCGGCGTATCGCGTGCCCAGACGAAACAATAATCGTGATGAAATGGCCCCGGAATTGGCCAAATCCTCCGACACACGACGTAAATTGGCCCCTTGCGGAACCTCAAACAATGTTGCCTCTGCCAACGGACCTTCGGCTTGAAATTCCCGTTGTCCCCATGTGACCGCCCCGATCAACGCGACCAGAACCAAAATCAAAAGGCTCATCCCATTTGCGGCGATGCTTTTTATCATGACCGATCACACCTTACCCATGATGAGACAAGCATTCGTGCCGCCAAATCCAAACGAATTGGATTGTGCAATATCAATTTGCCCTTCTTGTGCAACATGCGCGCACAAATTAACAGTAGTTTCAGCCGCAGGATTATCAAGGTTGATCGTGGGGGGCGCCACACCATCGCGCATGGCCAACATTGAAAAAATCGCCTCAATCGCACCGGCGGCCCCTAACAAATGGCCTGTCATGGATTTGGTCGATGACATCCGCAAATCAACGGCATGGTCCCCCATAAGCCGTTCAATCGCCCCTAATTCAATGGTGTCGGCCATGGTCGATGTGCCGTGGGCATTCACATAATCGACATCTGATGGGGCCAATGCCGCGCGTTTTAATGCCGCCCGCATCGCGCGTTCGGCACCTTCATGATTGGGGGGTGGGGCCGTGATATGATGGGCATCGCCCGACAATCCATACCCTAAAATTTCGGCATAAATCCGGGCACCCCGTGCCTTGGCATGGTCAAAATCTTCTAAAACCACCACGCCTGCACCTTCGCCCATGACAAATCCATCGCTATCGGCATCCCAGGGGCGTGATGCCTTTTGCGGATCATCGCTGCGTTTGGTCGATAAGGCTTTACACGCATTAAACCCGGCAATGCCAATGGCACAGATGGGGCTTTCCGCCCCCCCTGCAACCATCACATCGGCATCCCCCAAGGCAATCAGCCGCGCCGCATCACCAATGGCGTGCGCCCCCGTCGAACAGGCCGTTGCCACGGCATGGTTGGGCCCTTTGAAACCATATCTGATCGACACTTGCCCCGAAATTAGGTTGATAAGCGCGCCTGGCACGAAAAAGGGCGACACCCGCCGCGCCCCGCGCGCGTCTAACACCAACGATGTGTCCGCGATCGAAGACAACCCCCCAATCCCGGATCCGATCAAAACCCCCGTCCGCCAAAGTGATTCGTCATCTTGCGGTGTCCAACCTGCGTCTTCGACGGCTTGGGCGGCGGCGGCCACACCATAAAGAATGAAATCATCAACCTTACGCTGTTCTTTCGGATCCATCCAATCATCGGGGTTGAATGTGCCGTTTGTGCCATCCCCACGCGGAATTTCGCAAGCATAGGTTGTGGCCATACCATCGGCATCGAACCGCGTAATCGGCCCTGCACCGGATTGACCGGCCAAAAGCCTGCGCCACGTTTCTTCGACCCCTGAACCCAGCGGTGTAACCAACCCAAGCCCTGTGACAACCACGCGACGCATGCGCAAACCGCCTTTCTGTGCAGCTTTCTAAGTTTTGTTCAATATCTATGAACGGTTATTGGCACATTCCTACATCACCAAACAACCATGCAATCCCACTAATAGCCCCTAAACGGGGCAGGGATACGCCAAAAGATCTTAGCAAAGACGCATCCCCAAACTTTTGGCAGAATGAATAGATGTGTTATTCGGCGTCCTTGATGAATTTTACGGCGTCGCCAAATGTTTGAATGGTTTCTGCCGCGTCATCGGGAATTTCGATGCCAAATTCCTCTTCAAACGCCATCACCAGTTCAACAGTATCTAACGAATCGGCACCTAAATCATCAATGAAAGAGGCGTTTTCGACCACTTTTTCCTCTTCCACACTTAAATGTTCGACAACAATTTTTTTAACGCGGTCTTCAATGTCGCTCATGTTTCTCACCTTTTCCTTAGACTGTCTGGGTGATCGCCATATTTACATCGTGGCTTTCGGCCCATCTATCAACACTTCACCGTGTTGTAACGGCATACGACCCCAGCGGTCAAACCCCTAGGTAATCTGCGCCGCCTATAGCATAGCGTCACACAAAGGCAACCGCCTTTACGTAATGATAAAAGGATCCCAATCGCGATGCTTCGCCGATCATTCGCAGGTATATTATATCATTGCCATACCGCCATTAATGTGAAGCGTTGCGCCCGTGACATAGTCGGCCTCGGGGCTTGCCAGATACACCGTGGCATGGGCGATGTCCTCTGCCTTGCCCATGCGGCCGGCGGGAATTTGGTTTAAGACCTTGGTTTTTTGATCTTCGGTCAATTTATCGGTCATGGCCGTTTCAATAAAACCCGGCGCAATACAATTTACAGTAATCCCACGACTTGCCACCTCATGGGCAAGCGATTTAGACAGCCCCACAACCCCTGCTTTCGACGCTGCATAATTGCCTTGCCCCGGATTTCCCGTGGTGCCTACAACAGATCCAATGTTTACAATGCGACCCCAACGCGCCTTCATCATACCCCGTAACACCCCACGGCACAGGCGCATGGTGGCGGTTAAGTTGATGTTAAGCACGGTGTGCCAATCATCGTCGGACATCCGCATCATCAACGTATCGCGCGTCACGCCGGCATTGTTAATCAATATATCGACAGTGCCCATGGCGGCGATGGCCCGTTTTGGTAAGGTTTCTACCGCCTCTGCATCGCTCAAATCGCATGGCAAAACAAAGGCCCGATTGCCCAAATCGGCGGCCAATGCGTCTAACGGGGGGTGCCGCGTGCCCGATAGGGCGACCTGGGCGCCCGCATCATACAATGCACGCGCCACCGCCGCACCAATCCCACCCGATGCACCGGTCACCAGCGCGGCCTTACCTGTTAAATCAAACATCGATTATTCCCCTTTATCCTATTTATCTTAAATCTTACGTCCCTGCCCAATCCTGGGCGGCGGTTTTGATGTCTCCGGTTGTGCCAACGGGGCGCGTCGCGATCGTTCGGTCGACCCGTTTCACCATCCCCGATAATGCCTTGCCTGCGCCGATTTCCCACATCTCGCTGACCCCTTGGTCAATCATCCACATGACACTTTCGCGCCACCGCACACGGCCCGTAACTTGGGCCACCAAATCCACACGAATTTGCGCCGGGTTGGTTTGCGCGCGGGCCGTGACATTGTTCACCAACGCAATGGCGGGCGCCTTTAGATCAACCTGGGCCAGCGCCGTTTGCATCGCGTCTGCGGCGGGTTGCATCAAAGCACAATGAAACGGTGCGGATACGGGCAACATCACGGCCCGTTTTGCGCCGTTTTGTTTTGCAATTTCGATCGCGCGCGCCACCGCCGCACCATGGCCGGAAATCACCACCTGCGCTGGATCGTTATCATTGGCCGCGGTGCAAATGTCGCCTTGTGCGGCCTCTGCTGCAATGTTGGCGACCGCCGCATAATCCAGGCCTAATATCGCCGCCATTTTACCATCGCCCAATGGCACGGCACTTTGCATCGCATCCCCCCGAATACGCAACAGCCGCGCCGTGTCTGCCAAACTCAACGCCCCTGTCGCGGCCAATGCCGAATACTCGCCCAGCGAATGCCCCGCCACATACGCGGCGGCGGTAATCTCTATCCCCTCAACCCTTAAGGCCGCCATCGCGGCCAGCGAGGTTGCCATTAAGGCGGGCTGCGCATTGCGTGTCAGCGTCAGCGTATCTTGATCACCGTTCCAAATTAAATCGGATAACTTTTCATTCAGCGCGTCATCCACGGCCTCAAACACGGCTTTCGCTGCTGGATATGTTTGTGCCAAGTCGCGCCCCATGCCAATCGCTTGGGCCCCTTGGCCAGGAAAAATGAAGGCTCGGGACATCGGCCACCCTTCCGTTTCGATTATATTATGCCATTTGCGTCACGCAGGGCTAACGCGCATGTGCCGGTTGCGCAATCATGAACATGGGATGCGCGTTGCAATGGCACGGTTTTGGTATACCTGGCATTTATAGTGCCCATGAACATGGATCGAATGGAAAATTCTATGGTTGATCAAACATCCATCCCCCCAGGGCCCGCACCCGCCGGGTTTCGCAATACCCAAGCACGCTTTGGCCGTGTGACAAAAACCTTTCACTGGTTGGTGGCGTTGTTAATTTTTAGCATGGTTGTTCTGGGATTGGCGGCACAGTATTGGCCATACGACACCGCCAATCAATTGGCGGTAAAGGCTACGCTTTTTTCAACGCATAAAACCTTGGGGCTATTTACCTTTGCCGTGGCACTTGCCCGCATTGGGTGGGCCATAACCCAACCCCGCCCCGTTTTGTTGACCGCCGATGATAGGTTGCAAACATTTGCGGCGGAAACCGTCCATTACGCCCTTTACGGCGCGTTGGTTTTGGTGCCGCTAACGGGATGGATACATCATGCGGCCACAACGGGGTTTGCGCCGATTTGGTGGCCTTTTGGTCAATCTTTGTTTTTCGTCCCGCAAACACAGGACGTGGCCCATACTTTTGGGATTCTACACTTTGTCTCTAACATCCTTTTGGTTACTGCATTGGGTTTGCACATCGGCGGGGCGTTGAAACATCACCTGATCGACCATGACGCAACGCTAAAACGCATGTTGCCCGGCACGTGTGCGTTACCCGCAAACCTCTCTAACCCGTCCTTTCACCGGACACCGATTATGACGGCGGCGTTTCTTTGGTGTGTGGCATTGGGCATCGGGGTGGGTATTGGCGCTGCCGATCAACTCGATCAACACGCGCCGACGCCCGCCGCCACATTGGCGGCAGCCCCATCGGAATGGGCCGTGCAATCGGGGGATTTATCCATCACCGTCGCCCAATTCGGCCAACCCGTAACAGGTGCGTTTTCAGATTGGACCGCCGCGATCAATTTTTCCGAGGTCGCCGTTGACGGGCGGCATGGTGATGTGGTTGTCACAGTTGCCATCCCCTCTCTAACGCTTGGTGGCGTCACGGACCAAGCGCTGGGCGGTGATTTCCTAAATGCCGATGGTTTTGCAATCGCCACGTTCACGGGCCAAATTTTGCCCGCCGACGCGGGATACATTGTGGATGGAATGTTGGATTTGGTGGGCCAATCGGTGCCGGTGCAATTACCTTTCGCGTTAACGTTGGGTGGGGATATGGCCACCGCATCCGGTGCAATGCGCATTGATCGGCGCGATTTTGGGATCGGCACCAATTACGATGATGAAGGCACAGTTGGTTTTTCGGTCGATATTATGTTTGATCTTGTAGCGACCCGGGGCAGCGCATTGGAAACGGAATAAACCGCGCCTTATGCCGCCAAACCCGTGCCCCCCATATCAAGGTATTTTTGCCGCCGCTGCGCGATCAACGCCCCGCGATCCATATCGTCAAGTTGGGCCAGCATCGCAGAAATGGCTTGCCCAACCTGTGCAATCGTCCCCGACGGATCACGTTGCGCGCCACCTTGGGGTTCGTTCACCACCATGTCGCACACCCCAAGCCTGTGCAAATCCTGCGCCGTTAACCGCAGTGCTTCGGCCGCCTCGCGCATTTTTTCGGCGTCTTTCCAAAGGATAGAGGCACAGCCTTCGGGTGAGATAACAGAATAAATCGAATGCTCCAACATGGCCAACCGGTCCGCCGTTGCAAAGGCGACGGCCCCGCCTGAACCACCTTCGCCAATGATAACCGAAACCAACGGCACCCCAATTTGAAGACACTTTTCCGTAGATCGTGCAATCGCTTCGGATTGTCCGCGTTCTTCTGCGCCTTTGCCGGGATAGGCCCCCGGGGTATCAACCAGTGTGATGACGGGTAAACCAAACCGATGCGCCAAATCCATCAGGCGCAGCGCCTTACGATATCCTTCGGGGCGTGCCATGCCGAAATTCCGCGCAATGCGGGTTTTTGTATCATGACCTTTTTCATGGCCGATCACCACAACGGGCCGGTCCTGAAACCGCGCAAGCCCCCCCATCACCGCGTGATCGTCGGCGAAATTTCGATCACCGGCCAAAGGTGTGTATTCTTGAAACAACGCTTTGATATAATCCGTGCAATGCGGCCGGTCGGGATGGCGCGCGACCTGGCATTTGCGCCATGGCGTTAGATCGCGGTAAAGATCGCGCAAAATATCTGCGGCCTTTTTGTCTAACGCGGCGGCCTCTTGCGCCACATCCATTTCCGCGTTTGCGCGCGCCATGGCGCGCAATTCCTCTGCCTTGCCTTCGATTTCGGCAAGGGGTTTTTCGAAATCAAGGTAATTCATCCTACCTGGCGCCTTATTTTGCTATCTTTGATGGTGTTACGGATGTGGAGATGATGGTGTTTATATGCAGGTCGCGCGGTTAAGATGCAACTTCCCCCCCGCATATTGGCAAATCATATATTGATACGTGGTCAGACCGCTCTAAAATCAATGGTAGATCGGCGATGAAAAGGGATCCATCATGTGTTTTCCGTTGATATTGAAACCAAACCGGCCATCCGCTTAGCGACACTGCCCCACAACGGGCCATATTCCGAATTAGGCGCCGCTTACAAATACCTTTATAGTGTTTGGCGATCATCCCCCGATCGAAATATACCTGAACGCACCACAAGACGCACACCCAAATGATTTGCGCATCAATATGTGCGTTCGGTTGAAAAACGCATAAGCCCTCAACGTCACAGATGCATTTTGCGTGGGCGCACGTGATGCCCCCAATCGTTTTTACCCGTGCCCAATCGATGCAAGGTGGGCACAATTAAGTAATTCAAGGCCCTATGCCTTGTTACAGGGCCGCGCGCGTTTTACATGCGCGATATGAAACGTTTTATTCCTTTCCTAAATTCTGATCCTATTGTGCCCGTTCTGCGGTTATCCGGTGCGATTTCCGCGTCTGCCTGGGGCGGGGGGATGAATGATCAGACATTGGCGCCCATGATCGAAAAAACCTTTGCCCGTGGCAAAGTGGCGGCGGTGGCACTGGCGATCAATTCCCCCGGCGGCAGCCCGGCACAATCTTCGTTGATTGCGTCGCGTATCCGGCGGCTGGCTACGGAAAAGGAAATACCCGTCCACGCCTTTGTCGAAGACATCGCAGCCTCGGGTGGGTATTGGCTGGCTTGTGCGGCAGATCACATTTGGGTTGATGCCAATTCGATCGTGGGGTCAATCGGGGTCATTTCATCCAGCTTTGGCCTACATGGTGCTATTGAACGGTTTGGGATCGAACGGCGCGTGCACACTGCGGGCAAAGACAAATCAATGCTAGATCCTTTTCGCCCCGAACGGGCAGAGGATGTGGAACGCCTAAAACATCTACAAGCAACCATTCACGATACCTTTATCGCCCATGTCAAAGCGCGCCGTGGTGATCGCCTGTCGACCGATGATGATTTGTTCACAGGCGATTTTTGGATCGGGCAGCGGGGCGTGGACCTGGGCCTGGCTGATGGTATTGCCCATCTGGCGCCCAAAATGCGCGAACTTTATGGCGACAAGGTCAAATTCGTTTCCATGAAACCGCGCCGAGGGGTTTTCCAACGTTTTGGCGCAAACCTAGGCGGCGGGTTGATTACGGGGGTCGAGGATCGGGTGTTATGGGCCCGGTATGGATTGTCGTGATGTTAAAAATTGTCACCTTATTTTTGATCTTCATGGCGGTTTTGGCCATGTTTGGCCGCTTAAAAATCCCTAAAATCATGGGGGGTAAAACCGCGCGGCGTATCTTGCCGAAACCGCGCCGGTGCCCCGCGTGCGGGCGCTATGATGTGCGCGGCGGCCCGTGCCCCCACTGCCCTCCTGACGCGGACCGATAGGGCACGATGGTCGCAACCCTCGCCCTGGCTGGGCTTGGCCTGGTGATCTTGCTTTTGGCAGGTGATATATTGGTCAAGGCCGCTGTGAACCTTGGTTTGCGTCTTGGGGTGCCGCCCCTGATTGTTAGTTTGACGATTGTGTCTTTTGGCACATCGGCGCCCGAGCTTTTGATTGCAATACAATCCGTTCTTGATGGTGTGCCGGGTTTGGCGCTGGGTAATGTTGTCGGGTCAAACATTGCCAACATTTTCTTGGTCCTAGGGGTGCCCGCCTTAATCGCAAGCTTAACCAGCGAAACCGACACGCGGTGGAATTATGCACTGATGCTGGGGGGCAGTTTTTTGTTCATTGGCCTGGCATTCACTGGTCCGATGACGTGGTGGCATGGTTTAATTTTATTATCCGCCCTCGCGCTTGTTTTGATCCATGCAGGATGGTGTGCCCATACGCATCGTCAAGACACCAATGACACTCTGCCCGATGGTGACACGCCCGAAGGGGCAGACCCCAAAATGACGGGGCCTTGGATCGCGTTTTATTTGATCTTGGGGTTAATCGGTCTGCCGGTGGGGGCCGATATGTTGGTGCACCATTCGGTGATCGTTGCGCGAGATTTCGGGGTTAGTGAAACAGTCATTGGCCTAACGCTTGTGGCGGTGGGCACATCGTTACCCGAATTGGCCACCACCGTGATGGCCGTTATGCGGCGGCATAGCGATGTGGCATTGGGCAATGTGATCGGATCAAATACCTTTAACCTATTGGCGATTATTGGCATTGCCACCTTGGTTGGGCCAATCCCCGTTGATGCGTCTATTTTGGCGTTTGATCTTTGGGTTATGTTGGGCGCGTCAATTTTATTGATCCCTTTTGTATTTTTTGGGCGGCGCATGGGGCGGCGCGTGGGCGTTGTGTTTTGTGGGCTTTATATTAGCTATCTTTGGATGATATTCTGATAATATGTGTGGTGTTTTATGATTGCATTGATTACCGGCGCGGCAAAACGCCTGGGCCGCGCTATGGCGCTGGATGCGGCCAAACAAGGCTATGATGTGGCCGTGCATTACGCCAGCAGCGCCGACGCCGCCCATGCAACAGTGGCCGACATCCGCGCCCTGGGGCAACAGGCCGTCGCCCTGCATGCTGATTTGTTGGACGAGGATGAAACGCACGCGCTGTTGCCTGCGGCTGCGGCGGCACTTGGGGGCCCTGTTACCTTATTGATTAACAATGCGTCGATTTTTGAACACGATACGTTAGCCACAGCAACGCGAGAAAGTTGGAACCGGCACATAGGGTCGAATTTACGGGCACCGTTTGTTTTAACCCAGGCCCTGGCCGCACAAGCGCCCGCGCCCATCCCTGACGAAAATGGCGAACCTTTGGCCCAGGCTGCCGTGATAAACATGATTGACCAAAGGGTGCACAAACTTACGCCGGAATTTATGACCTACACGATCGCAAAGATGGGGCTTTGGGCGTTTACGCGCACCGCGGCACAGGCATTGGCGCCCAAAGTGCGCGTTAATGCCATCGGCCCCGGGCCAACGTTACAGGGCACGCGGCAATCAAGCACCCACTTCGTCGCACAGCGTGCCGCCACTATCATGGGCCGTGGCGCAGACGCCGATGGTATTGTGCAGGCGCTACGCTATCTATTGCGTGCACGTGCCGTGACGGGGCAACTAATTTGCGTTGACGGGGGGCAGCATTTAGGGTGGAAAACCCCCGATGCGGTGGGCGTAGAATAGGAACTTTTTCAATGTCGCGCCGCAGTTTTCCACCGCGATTTTCTATGTAACAAAGGTGTAAAAAATTATTAACGATCTCTTAACAAGCCCCAAAGCATAAAATAATATTTTTATAAAACAATCTCTTACAAAGGTGCTTAAAAAACAGGCAATTCCCACAACTGGGTCAAAAACAACAAAAAAATCCTGATCCCCAAGTTTTATCCGCAAGATTATCCACAAAAACAGTGGAAAATCGTGACCTTGCGCAACGTAATGTTTCGTTGCAGCCAGACAAGAATCGCTAAATATCGTTGCCCATGTCATCCCCCCCCAATCAATCCCCCCCAACAGGGCCAGAGGTGATTCAAAACTACCTGCGGTCTTTGGACAATAGCCCAGGGGTGTATCGTATGCTCGATACCCGTTCGCGTGTGCTTTATGTGGGTAAGGCACGTGCTTTGAAAAAACGGGTGACCAGTTACACAAAACTTTCGGGCCACAGTCCGCGCATCGCACGAATGATCCGCGAAACGGCCGCGATGATGTTTCTAACAACGCGCACAGAGACCGAGGCGTTGTTGTTGGAACAAAACCTCATCAAACAGCTTAAGCCGCGCTACAATGTGCTTTTGCGTGATGACAAAAGTTTTCCAAATATCCTGGTCGCCGATGCGCACGTATTTCCCCAGATTAAAAAACACCGTGGGGCGAAAACCGAGAAAGGCCGATATTTTGGCCCGTTCGCCAGCGCAGGCGCCGTGAATCGCACGCTTAATCAACTGCAAAAGGCATTTTTATTACGTAATTGCACCGATGCAACATTCGATGCACGCACGCGGCCTTGCCTGTTGTATCAAATCAAACGCTGTTCGGCCCCTTGTGTGGGATACATAACCAAAGACGATTATGCCGCTGCGGTTGCCGATGCCGTGCGATTTTTGAAGGGCGACACAACCGATTTACAGGCGCGCCTGGCCGATCAAATGCAGCAGGCCGCCCACATGATGGAATTTGAACGTGCCGCCGCGCTGCGCGACCGTATTCGCGCGCTAACCAATATCCAATCGGCACAAGGTATCAATCCCCGTGGTGTGGCCGAGGCCGATCTTATCGCGCTTTATATGCAGGGCGGCCAAGCCTGTGTGCAGGTGTTTTTCATTCGTGCCAATCAAAATTGGGGTAACAAAGATTACTATCCTCGCACCGGCCCCGATATAGAAGAACCCGAAGTGTTAGAGGCGTTTTTAGGCCAATTTTACGATCAAAAAGACCCACCAAAACAAATTATCCTCTCCCATCCCATCGAAAACGTCGATTTAATGACCGAAGCGCTAAGCCAAAAGCGCGGGCGCAAGGTTGACATTCTGGTGCCCCAACGCGGCGAAAAGGCAGACTTAATTGACGGCGCCCTACGCAATGCCCGTGAAAGTTTGGCGCGCCGCCTGGCCGAGACGGCAACACAAACAAAATTGTTAGAAGGTTTGGCAGACACCTTTGATCTTGATGCCCCGCCCGCCCGTATCGAAATTTACGACAATTCTCATATCCAAGGCGCACACGCTGTGGGGGCCATGGTTGTGGCGGGCGCAGAGGGATTTTTGAAGAACCAATACCGCAAATTCACCATCAAAGATCAAAACATCGCTCCCGGCGATGATTTTGCCATGATGCGCGAGGTCTTAACCCGCAGGTTTCAACGCTTGTTAAAAGAAGACCCCGATCGCGCAACCGGCGCTTGGCCGGATTTGTTGTTGATCGATGGCGGCGCAGGGCAAGTCACCGCCGTGCAACAGGTGTTGGCAGAACTCGGCGTGGCCGACATCCCCTTTGTTGGTGTCGCCAAAGGGCAGGATCGTGACCACGGGAAAGAGGAATTTTATCGCCCCGCCACCCCCGCCTTTGCCCTAAAACGCAATGATCCGGTGCTTTATTTTATCCAACGCCTACGGGACGAGGCGCACCGTTTCGCCATCGGGGCCCATCGGCAAAAACGCGCCAAAGCCATATCGTCCACCCCGCTTGATGATGTGCCGGGGGTGGGTGCGGCACGTAAACGCGCGCTTTTGGCCCATTTTGGCAGCGCCAAGGCCGTCGCACGGGCCAATCTGGTCGATCTAAAGGCGGTCGAGGGCGTGAACGCCGCGTTGGCCCAAAAAATCTTCGATTACTTTCACGATCAGGGATAAGTGGCACACCATGCAAGCGGTTTGATATGACATGCTTCATCGTGGGGCGGTTTTGGGTTAAAAACCCCCTATGACCCATTGGACGCTCCCCAATATTCTAACATTTTTTCGGCTTTTGGCGGCGCCTGCGGTGGCGTTGGTGTTTTTGGCTCTGCCCCGCCCCGCGGCCGATTGGGTGGCACTGGCCCTTTTTCTGATTGCCGCCTTGTCGGATTATCTGGACGGTTGGATCGCCCGCACCTGGGATCAACGCAGCCCATTGGGCGCCATGCTAGATCCGATTGCCGATAAGGCGATTGTGGTGATTGCATTGTCTGTTTTCTTGGGTTTGCATGGGCTTATCTTTTGGATTCTTGTGCCCACGATTGTGATTTTGTGGCGTGAAGTTATCGTTGCAGGGCTGCGGGAATTTTTGGGGGGATCGGTGGCCACGTTAAGGGTCACAAAATTGGCCAAATGGAAAACAGCGGTGCAAATGGCCGCGATTGCGTTTATGTTTGCTTGGGGCGCGGTCGCACATACACCCGATGACATCACCACCGCGTCCCGCGCCTTATACTATGGCGCACCCACGTTGATGTGGGCGGCGGCGGCCCTTACGTTGGTTACAGGATATGATTATATGCGAAAGGCATTCACATATCTGGAGAGGGGGCCATGACACTACACATCCGTTATTTCGCCTGGCTTCGCGAACGGGTGGGCACCGCATCGGAAATGATCGAAACAAACGCGCCCACCATCGCCGCCTTGGTCGACGAATTGCGAACGCGCAGCGAAAATCACGCCTTTGCCTTTTCCGATCTTGCCGCCATTCGTGCCGCCGTAGATCAGGAATTGATGGATTTCGATGCCCCAATTCCCCATGCGCACGAGGTTGCGTTTTTTCCACCCATGACCGGCGGGTGATGAATATGGAACGGGTGCGTGTTCAATCCGCCGCGTTCGATATGGGCGCTGAACTAAACCATTTTGCCGCACAGGCGCCCAGCGTCGGCGCGATCGTCAGCTTTTCGGGAATGACCCGCGACGTGGCCGCAAACAATTTATCCGCGATGGTGATCGAACACTACCCCGGTATGACGGAAACGGCATTATCAACCATCCGCGCACAGGCGATGGAACGTTTCGGACTGTTGGATGCGATGATCTTGCATCGGTATGGTAAATTTGCACCAGGGGATCCGATTATGATGGTGGCCACCGCCGCCCGCCACCGCGCCGCCGCGTTCGATGGGGCAGAATTTTTGATGGACTACCTAAAATCCCGCGCCCCATTTTGGAAACAGGAAATCACCCCCGAAGGGGCCGTTTGGGTTACCGCAAAAGGGGAAGACGAGGCCGCGTTGCACCGTTGGCAAAGTGATCCCTAAGATGCAGAGAAATCGAATAGCCCATTGATTTCATAACAAACATGGATCAAACCCGCCTTATCCAATCGGGAAAGGGGCACATGGCACGCATCAATGATACATTTGCGCGGCTAACGACAGCGCAGAAAAAGGCATTCGTTGCCTATGTCATGGCCGGGGATCCCAACTATGACACCGCGTTGCAGATCGTCAAAGGTTTGCCTGCCGCCGGGGTGGATATGATCGAATTGGGGCTACCGTTCACCGATCCGATGGCCGATGGGCCCATTATTCAACGTGCGGGTCAACGCGCGCTGCATGGGGGCCAAACGCTTGAAAAAACATTGCACATGGTGCGCGATTTTCGCGATGGTGATGACCAAACGCCGATCATTTTGATGGGATACTACAACCCGATTTATTCCTATGGGATCAAAAATTTTCTAACCAATGCGAAAAAGGCGGGCATTGATGGCCTGATCGTCGTTGATTTACCGCCAGAGGAAGATGACGAACTGTGCCTACCGGCCCAGGCCGCGGGTCTGGATTTTATCCGCCTGGCCACCCCCACAACAAATGATGAAAGATTGCCTGCGGTTTTGCGCCATGCCTCTGGGTTTGTATATTATGTATCCATCACGGGCATCACCGGTGCGGCCCAGGCCCAGGCCGCCCATGTCGCGCCCGAGGTGACGCGGATCAAGGCGGCAACCGATTTGCCCGTGGTTGTCGGATTTGGAATCAAAACGCCCCAATCGGCCCAAACGCTTGCGCGCGTTGCCGATGGTTGCGTTGTGGGGTCGGCCATCGTGGCGGAAATTGAGGCCGGTAAATCCGTGACGCAAGTGTTGGATTTCGTGCAATCGCTGGCCCAGGGGGCACATGGGGCCTAGGGTGTTTAATCTATAGGGGGATGCGCAATGCCTATTATCACCGAAATCAATGACCTACGCCGCATTCATAAACGGCGCACCCCAAAGATGTTTTATGATTACGCAGAATCAGGCAGTTGGACGGAACAAACGTTTCACGATAATATATCCGATTTTGGGGACATCCGCCTGCGCCAACGGGTTGCGGTTGATATGACGGGCCGCACAACCACCGGTCAGATGGTGGGCAAAGATGTGGCGATGCCTGTTGCGTTGGCGCCCGTGGGATTAACCGGTATGCAACGCGCGGATGGTGAAATTTTGGCCGCTCAAGCGGCGGAAATGTTCGGCGTGCCGTTTACATTATCGACCATGTCGATCGCCTCAATCGAAGATGTCGCAGCCAACACCCGAACGCCCTTTTGGTTTCAGGTTTATACCCTCAAAGACGATGATTTCATGCAACGGTTGTTTGCCCGCGCAAAGGCAGCGAATTGTTCGACCTTGGTTATTACGGTTGATTTACAGATTCTGGGCCAACGGCACAAAGATTTGAAAAACGGGCTGTCCGCGCCGCCGAAATTTACATTGCCCGCGTTGTTGGATTTGGCCACAAAAGTTCCCTGGGGTTTGGAAATGTTGCGCACAAAACGGCGGTTTTTCGGCAACATCGTAGGCCACGCGGAAGGCGTGACTGATCCCACATCGTTGGCCAGTTGGACGGCCGAGGCATTTGATCCCGCACTCGATTGGAACAGAATCAAAGAATTGCGCAATCGTTGGGATGGCCCGGTGATCCTAAAAGGGATTTTGGACGAAGAAGACGCAAAACAAGCCATCAATGTGGGCGCCGATGCGATTATCGTCTCTAACCACGGGGGGCGACAGCTGGATGGCGCGCTCAGCTCTATTCGTATGTTGCCTCGGATCATGGATGCCGTGGGCGATAAGGTTGAGGTGCATATGGACGGTGGCATTCGGTCCGGCCAAGATGTGCTAAAGGCGCTGGCACTGGGGGCCAAGGGCGTGCATATCGGGCGCGCATTTGTTTATGGGTTGGGCGCCATGGGTCAGGCCGGCGTAACCAGGGCGTTAGAGATTATTCAGAAAGAGCTTGATATAACCATGGCGTTGTGCGGCGAACGGGATGTGGCCGGTTTAGGGCGGCATAATCTGTTGTTGCCCGCCAATTTTACAACACGTTGGGCCTAAACTTAGGCCACGGGCGTTGCCGCACGGATCCGCGGCAACAATAAAACCGGAATGGCAATCAAACTGGCCGCGGCCACCCCGAACGCGGCCCGCAGCCCAAAGGTTTCCGAAACAAACCCCATCACTTGCGGGCCTAGAAACAAAGCCAGGTACCCGATCATCGCAGCATAGGAAACGGCGCGCGCCCGCTGTGCTGGGGGGGCCATTTGCCCCGCCATCGCCAACGCCA
>CALFSY010000025.1 GCA_937916365.1 uncultured Jannaschia sp.
ACCGTGGCCTTAAATGATGATGGAACCTTAGACACCGTCACAATTAGCGAACCTGGTACCGGTGGGCTTGGCACCCGCGTCGCTAAATTCGATTCGAATGGCAATAGGGTACGCAACGACAATGATACCGATAATAATGGTGAGGTCGATCGAATCGTTTTGCGGACGTTTGATGCCGACGGGCTTCAGAAATCAGCACGCCTTGATATAGGCGCTGATGGTCGGTATGACTCTTTAACTTTTACTTCAAATAGGGGGGGGTCACAAACGTTTACCCAGGCCGAAATTGAATCACTGTTTACAGATTTGGCGGATACCTCACTTGGTCTTATGAGTGCTGCGGCCCACCAAAACGCATCGTTGATCATTTCAGATACGGCGCTAAGTTTGGCCCATTCTGCCAATGGCAGCAACGCCATCACGATCGACGGGGATGCCGGCGATGTCGTCTATGTTAATGGCGGAATCGTGCGCAGTGCCGCCGCAGACACCGACGGGCGTGAGGCCTACACCGGATCAAAAGGCACCTTGTTGTTTGACACCGAAATTGACGTGAATGTCATATAAATATCAAACGCTGTGCCGCGTTTTTAGATCCCCCCGCGTTCGTATAGCGCGGGGGGATTTTTATGTCTGTCGTCATTATTTCGGCCGCCAATGGGGCCAATATCGGCCCGCCCCATATTCGGGGTCTAAATAATGTAATCGGCCATCATGCAGGAAAATTGATGCCCCCGCGTGCGCATCGCTTTAACGCTTTAACACACGACGGGCTTTTCGCTTGCCAAACAGATGGGGGTGTGGTGTAACCCTGGTGTGGGTGTGTGCGGTTTTCGTGTGTTTGATCCGATGGGATTACATGCACATCATGCGAACCGGCAGAAAACAAAATAATTGCCCCACACAAACGGGGCATCGCAGGCAGGGAGGCCGCCAATGCGGCACACCACACATCTATCCCCCCGATTTCGATGGCGTTTGGGGGCGATCCATACCCACATGTTTTGGTATGTGCCCGTTTTTTTGGCACTATTGATTGTGGGGTGTTCGCGCGATACGCCCGACCCCGCCGCCGAATTGCACGCCGAAACGGCGCAAACCCGCGCCTGGCCTGCCGCCCCGCGCATTGCGCCCGGCACGGCGGTTGACCGGATCGTCGCCGCCGCCTTGGCCCACAACACGCCCAGTTCGGCCGAGGTTGGATTGTTTCGCCAGCGCGAGGCAGAATTGCGCGGCGTGCGTCGTGGGCGGTTGCCGCAAATTCAACCTGTGGCCACTGTAAACACCAGCGGCGATCGTGCGGGGGGGGTTGATGTATCGTATCCCATTGCCGATTTCGGGCAACGCCGTGCGCAGATCAACCAGGCGACCGTCGCGGTTGAACTGGCCGAATTGGGCATATGGATCGACCGCAACACCATTGCCCAAGATGCGATTGACAGTTTGATTTCGGCCCTGACCGCGCGCGCGTTGTTGCAGGAAACCGAAACATCGCTGACCCAGGTGCGGGGATTATTGGCATTGGCCACCGATCGCGTGGCGGCGGGTGCGGGGGACCGATCGGAAATTGTATTGATTGAATTGCGCATTTCCGAATTGCAAAATCAAATCAGTTCCGATCAGGCGGCCTATAACCTGGCGATTTCACAGCTTGGCCAATTATTGGGGCGTGCGGTGCCTGCGAATGCCGTGCCGTCAACATTGGATGGGGTGGCGCGGGCGTTGTCGCGGCCCGCTAATGCCCCGCCCCACGGGCCACCCCCGGTTTTGCAGGCCGATTTGGAACGTACTGTGGCGCAGCTTCGCCTGGAACAGGCCCAGGCGCAACGATTCCCCCGGGTGGTCGTCAATGCCACCGCCCTAAACGATAGTGATGGGTTTTCCACCCAGGCGGGGTTGGGGTTGGATTCCAGCAATTTATCGGTTTTTTCCGCCCGTGCGAATGTTGAGGCGGCGATGTCTGCGCTATCGGCGGCCGAGGCACAGTTGATCCGCGCGCAGCAGGATCATGAATCGGAATTGAACGAAATTCGCCTACAACGTGCGCGTTTACAATCAGAGATCGGTGCGCTTGGCGCGCTGGCCGCGCAAAGCGAACAGTCCGTCGCCTTGTTCGATAACCAGCGCGAGGTTGGCACGCGGCCTTTGACCGATGGCATCACGGTATTCCGCACCTTGTTACAGGCGCAGCGCGATTTGGCCACCGCCCGGGCCGAAATTGTGCGGTTGGATTTGCGCGAAATTGCGTTATCGGGGTTATTGGCCACAAGCGGGGTTGAGGAAACCGCCGAATGAACACCCGCGCAATGTTACCCCGCACCGATTTAGGCGTCGCATTGATTTGCCAGGCGACGTTGATTGGTGTGCATATTGACGGGCAGGCGGTGTTGAACGCAGACAACGATATGTGGCGTTTGCGGTTTGTCGCCGAAGACTATGGCCTGTTGTTAAGTGAAAAGCAGATCCAATTTTTATCACATGCGCCCACGCCTGCGTTGATCGAACATCGCCGGGGCGGATGGTTGGTTTTGGAAAGTGTCCGTGATTCAAATGCCATTATTGCAGACCCTGATGTTTCGGGTGGTTATGTTGAAATCAGCCTGACCGATTTGATGGCAGATTACACAGGGCGGTGTGTGATTTTACGCAAATCTTTGGATCATATTTCGGTCGAACAAGATGTGTCGACGGGAAAGGGGCATTGGTTTTGGTCTCGTATCACGTCCAAGGCTATATCTGCGCCGGGGGTATTGATTGCATCGTTGGTGGCAAATTCGTTGGCGGTTGTTGTATCGCTGTTCACGTTACAGGTGTATGATCGCGTCATTCCCAACCAATCAGAATATACGTTGTGGGTTCTTTTGGCGGGCGTGTTTTTAGCGTTGATCCTAGAGGCGTTTATTCGCGTGGCGCGAACGCGGGTTTTAGATCAATCGGGGCGTAAAATTGACACCGATGTTTCCGTTCATTTGTTGCGGCGGCTCTCTGCGCTTAAAATCTTACCAACGATGCCAAAGCCAAGCCAGCTGGCGCAATTTATGCGCGATTATTCAAGTGTTCGGGAATTTGTAACCGAAATTGCGGTTGGGGCATTGGCGGATGTGCCGTTCTTTTTCTTGTTTTTGATGCTAATTTATTTATTGGCGGGGCCGGTGGTGGCGGTTCCGGCGGTGGCGGTTGTTTTAATGTTGGTGCCCCCATTTTTATACAAACGCCGAATGTTGGCCATATCAGCCGAAGCCATTGGCGCACAATCGGCCGCCAGCCGCGTTTTTCAAGAAGTATCGTATGGTATGGAGACTGTGAAATTATCGCGTGCGGAAGAATTTTTTGTGGGCCAATGGCGCGATATAAATCGGTTAATTATGTCATCCACATCGAAACAACGGTTGTTATCTGCCAATTTGACCCAATGGGCCGCATCCGTTCAACAGGCGGCCTATGCTTTGACAGTGACGGCCTGCGTTTATCAGGTTTTTTTGGGCGAAATGACCGTGGGTGCGATCATTGCCACCACGATATTGCTATCACGGGCCCTGTCCCCTATGGCGCGGTTCAGCAGTGTGTTGATGCGGTGGCATCAGGTGAAAACAGCCCTAAAGGGATTGGATGCGATTGCCGAGGGCGAAACGGAAATTTCTACGGAGAGCCGCAAAATTCGCCGTAATAGTAGCCCAGGCGAATTCAACCTGACCGAGGTATTGTATCAATTTGATGCAGATCGCCCACCCGCGGTTGATATTGCAGCGTTGAAAATTAACGCCGGGGAACGGGTCGCCCTGTTGGGGGCCAATGGATCGGGGAAATCCACGTTACTGAGAATTTTATCGGGTTTATATGCGCCTGTTCGTGGTGCATTGACACTAGATGGAACAGAAATAGGCCAATTCGATATTCGGGATTTAAGGCGTGCTATCGGATATCTGCCCCAAGACACGGTTCTTTTTAATGGCACACTGCGTGATAATTTGGTGTTTGGTCGTGGGCAGGCGGACGATGAATTGTTAATGGCCGCCTTAGAGCAGGCAGGGATTGGCACCTTTATAAAGCGTCAATCGGCGGGGTTGGAAATGCGTTTGTCCGACGGCGGGGCGGGGCTTTCCGTGGGCCAACGGCAATGTGTGGGTCTTGCTCGTATTATTGTGACAGATCCGGGAAATGTATTTCTTGATGAACCCACCGCCAGCCTAGACCCAACGGCAGAAGAACGGGTTATTCAAAACCTATCTGATTGGATGCAAGATCGCACAATGGTTATCGCCACGCACCGCACCCCCATTTTAAGATTGGTGAACAGAATCATCATTATGCAGGCCGGGCGGATTGTGATGGACGGCCCCAAAGATGAGGTATTGCAGCGCGTTGCCGGCGCGGAACGCAAGGTGGCCGAACTTAAGGCGGCAAATCAAAAATAACGTCTGTATTTCAAACGTTCCCAAATCCAAAGCGCGATGAAATTTTCCAACTATGGTGGGCGTGGATTGTTATCACCGCATGCCCAACGCCGCTTTGTAAAGGTCTAATACGGCCTCCTCTTCGGCAATATCATCGGGTTCGCGTTTTCGCAGGGCAATGATTTTGCGTAACACTTTGGCGTCATATCCCCTTGATTTTGCTTCGGCCATTATTTCTTTTTGCTGATCGGCAATATCTTTTTTCTCGCTTTCAAGTCGTTCGTAACGTTCAACAAATTGGCGCAATTCATCGGCGGTCACGCGATAGGTATCGGAAGGAGGGGTATCATTGTTCATACTGCGTTGGTCCTAACCATGGTGTAACGTATTATCATGCGGCTTGTGTGTGGATTATGCCCGCACATTTGTATCCAACGCCACAATTTATCATATTAGGTTCAATATGGTGGCAATAATTATAATCTGCCCCCGTTCGTGGCTTATCCTTCGACAACTACCTGACAATCGGCGGCATCGCAGGATTCCAACGCGGCATCGTGGCTTTCGCCAATGCCCCATTGTCCTGTCTCGGGGCTGATCGCCATGGCCCGTGATTGTCGCGGCAAGCGGCGGTAATCCGTGCGTAACGCGGCGGTTGCATCGGTGGAAAGTTGCAAGGATCGTTCGGGTTCCCATCCACGTGGTCGTATGACCAACACAACGACACACTCTGCACCGCCCTGGCGGGCCGCATTACATGCCGCCAACGCCGCCTCGCGGGCATTGTCTTCGTCGTGGTAATTCGCGGCCAGGGCGGTTGTTTCCGCGGCCAATCCTTCGCCCGGGGCGATGGCCATGGCGGCGTAATAGGGCTGTGGTTGTATATCGTTAATCTGTTCGATGGTCGCCAGGTCTGTGGCGCTAAGGCTTTCGTGAGGAATGATTTGCCATTCGATGGCGCCCCGTTCCGCAAAGACAAGATCACGTGCCTCGCGCAGGTTGGGCAAATCCTGACCAAATCCCATTGTTGCTGGGGCGAATGTTAGAAAACAAATCGCCCAAATACCCGAACACCAGCGCATGGAGACCACCCTGAATAAACATCAATCTTAGGAAATTTTTATCGTTCGATTTATATCTGCGCAATGTTCTTTTGGTGTATTAAGGATGGTGCAGGGTGAAAAAGACGGGCCTTTGAAACGTATGTATTCACGGTATCCATACAAAATTCACATGCGTAGCACCGCCCCAGGGTTCATAATACCCTTTGGGTCCAGCGCGGCCTTAATTGCGCGCATCGCGGCGCGTTTGCCGGGGTCGCCGTAGTATTCCAAATCATCAACCTTTAACCGCCCTATGCCATGTTCGGCGGCAATGGACCCGCCCATATCAACCACCAAATCGTGAACGGCCCGTTTGATCGCCGCGCGTTGATGTGCATGATCGGCCCTGGTGTTGCCTGGCATTGGAAACACGTTGTAGTGCAGGTTTCCGTCCCCTAAATGCCCGAAACAGTTGATCCGAAATGCCCCGATTTCGGCAATCCGCCCCGGGGCCTGGGCAATGAAATGGGGGATTTGTGCCACCGGAATGGAAATATCATGCGAACTGACCGCGCCAATTCTGCGGTTCGCTTCGGGAATATTTTCGCGTAGTGTCCAAAAATCTTGCCGATGGGTTTGTGTTTGGGCGACAACACCGTCTGTTACAATCCCTTGCTCATGGGCTTGGGCAAAAAGATGTTCCAACGCCCCTGCCGGATCGTGCCCTGGCCCAAGGCCAAGATCAATCAAACACATCCATTCGGGTTTATCGGCAAAAGGTTGCCGCGACGTTGGGCCGACCTCATCAAGAAACAAAAGACCTTGTTGCCCGATCAATTCAAACGCTGAAAGACCATCGCCAATTTGGTTTTGGGCCAGGCGCAGCAATTCCAACGCTGCCTGTGGATTTGGCACAACCATCATTGCCGCACCTTCGGTGGTGGGTTTCGGGAAAAGACGTAGGGCCGCGGTGGTGATAACGCCCAATGTGCCCTCTGCCCCGATCAACAGGTGGCGCAGATCATACCCCGTGTTATCCTTGCGCAATGTGGACAATGCATTCATCACCTGCCCATCGGGCAACACGGCCTCAATCCCCAAACACAGATCGCGCGCGTTTCCATACCGGATGACATTAACACCTCCGGCATTTGTCGACAGTAAACCACCAATACGCGCCGATCCTTGGCTGGCCAAGGTAAGGGGAAAAATATATCCCGCCTCCGCCGCTGTGGCATGAATATCGGCCAAAATTGCGCCGGCCTCTACAATCATTGTGCCGGCCACCGGATCGAGCGCGCGCACCGCGCGCATCCGTTCCAGCGATAAAACAACGGGTAGGGTGGTTTGTGTCTGGGCCATGATTTGCCCGCCCACCAATCCCGTGCCGCCGCCATAGGGAATGATAGGTGTGTTTGTATCGGCGCATATGCGAATAACGGTTGCAACGTCTTCGGTGCATTCGGGGGCGACAATGGCCGTGGCATGACCCTGCCATCGGCCACGGGGGTCTTGCAGATAAGCAGGCGACGGTGCCTTGATGGCAGCCTTGGGTAAAAGGCTTGAAAGGCGTTCAATAACATTATTCATGCGCGTCTACCAATCGGCCTCTAATGTTGCGCCTGAACTACCGCATTAATACGTTTATTCATCTTACATCCGTTCGCCCCCGCCGATCATGGCGTAGGTTGGCATATAACACATGGTTTCGCCATCGTCCGTTGATTTGCAGATAGCTTTGCGCCACGCCTTCATATTTGAATCCGCTTTTTTCCAAAACCCCACGCGACGCAACGTTTTCCGGCAGGCAGGCGGCCTCAATCCGGCCTAAATTAAGCTCTCGAAACCCATAATGCACGACCGCTTTGATGGCTTCGTGCATGTATCCTTGGCGGGCGTGCACCTGCCCAATCCAATACCCTAATGTTGCCGCCTGGGCTGGGCCGCGCCGGATATGGTCAAGCGTGATGGCCCCCAAAAGTGTATCGTCACGGCGGCGCAATATGAAAAACGGCACCGCATTGCCTTGCGACAGGGCCTGCCCGGCCCAATATACCCGTTCGGTAAAGTTTTTGCGTGTTAAATGATCTTGTGCCCAACTGGGTTCCCACGGTTTCAAAAAATCTGCCGATCCCGCGCGCAGGGCCACCCAGGCCCGAAAATCCCCATGCTGCGGCAGGCGCAGCAACAACCGTTCGGTATCTAGGCGGACATGCCGTTTACGGCGCAGCATCAAGCGGCCAAACGCGCCAAAACCTGGGGCAGGGGTGGGGCGGTTTGCACCGGACCATAAAGCGCCATCGCCCCCTGTCGTTTTTGTGTTAACGTGCCCGCATAAGTGCGCAGTTGATCCAGCGTAACGGCATCAATGTGCGCCACGGTGTGTTCCAACGGCGGCACATGGCCCCAAATCGCAATCAGGCGCGCCGAACGTTCCGCACGGGCAGTGGGGCTTTCAAGCCCCATCAAAAGGCCCGCTTTCATCTGTGCACGCGCGCGGTCAAGTTCGGCCTGGCTAAAATCTGCGGCGGAGCGGCGCAATTCATCAACGGTCAATCCGATCAAATCGGCCACATCCGTTTCGCCCGTGCCCGCGTATAGGGTCAAAAGGCCCGTGTCTTCGAAACTGCCCACGTAGGCATGAATCGTATAGCATAGCCCGCGTTTTTCGCGAATTTCTTGAAACAAACGCGATGACATGCCCCCACCCAATGCGGTGGCATGAATTTGCGCAGTATAAAAATCATCCGCGCGATAACTGGGCGCCTCAAACGCTAGGGTAACATGGGCCTGTTCCAGCGCCTTATTTTGCCGCCGTTCCCCGCCTTTGAAACGGGCGGTTTCGGCCACGCGGGCCGATTGTGCAGGCAAATGGCCGAACGCAGCCTCGGCCAAGGTGACAATTTGGTCATGGGTCACCGCACCGGCAGCGGAAAGGATCATTTGCCCCGGGCCATAATGTTGCGCAACAAAATTTGTAAAATCATCACGTGCAAAGGCGCGCACCCGTTCTGCCGGGCCTAAAATCGGGCGGCCAAGTGGTTGATCGGGATATGCCGCATCTTGCAGCCAATCGAAAATAATATCGTCGGGCGTATCGTATGTTTGGCCGATTTCCTGTAAAATCACCCCGCGTTCAATTTCGATTTCTTTTGGATCAAAGACGGGATTTAGCACAATATCAGCGATTATATCCATCGCCAGGGGCACATCCCGTCGCAAAACCCGTGCGTAATAGGCCGTCATCTCGCGCGAGGTATAGGCATTGATGAACCCGCCCACATCTTCGATTTCCTCTGCAATTTGCAGCGCGCTGCGCCGTGTGGTGCCTTTGAACGCCATGTGTTCCAGGAAATGCGCGATCCCGTTTTGGGTGACCTGTTCGTGTCGCCCACCCACATTAACCCACAATCCGATAGCCGCAGATTCAAGCGTGGGCATATGTTCGGTGACCACACGCAGGCCATTGGAAAGGGTATGCAATTCAACGGTCATGGATGGAGCCTCGGATCAGGGTTTCGATGGTGGTTAGGTTATTGTCAATCTTGGTCATGCGTTCGGGCCGATCAAACAGGTCTGCCATATGCAAGGGCAGGGTGGGGCGCTGGCCTGTTGCCGCCGCGACCGCATCGGGAAATTTCGCCGGATGCGCGGTGGCCAAGGTCACCAAAGGCGTTTGGCCCAGGTGATTTTGTGCCACATGCACCCCAACGGCGGAATGGGGGCATAACACTTCCCCCATCTCTGCCATGGCATACGCAATCATTGCGCGGGTTTCATCCTCAGACGCGCGCCCGCTGGCAAATTCAGCGCGTAGGGCGGCAAGCGCCGCCGTGCCGATCTGAAATTTGCCTTGGGTGCGCAGGTCGTGCATCGCCTGTTCCACGGCATGACCATCCCGCCCATAGGCGTCAAACAGTGCGCGTTCAAAGTTCGAGCTTACCTGAATATCCATCGACGGGCTAATCGAAGGCGCCACCCCATGAATTTCATAAATGCCCGACTGAAGCGCGCGGTGCAAAATATCGTTTTGATTTGTGGCGATCACCAAAACCTCAATCGGCAATCCCATTTGTTTGGCCAGATAGCCCGCAAAAATATCCCCGAAATTGCCCGTGGGCACACAAAAATTGACTGTGCGGTGTGGGGCGCCCAACGCCACAGCGGCGGTGAAATAATACACAATCTGCGCCAAAACACGCGCGATATTGATAGAATTTATGGCGGCCAGGCCCACCGCATCCCGAAATGGGAAATCATTGAACATATCCTTTACCCGCGCCTGGCAGGCATCAAAATCACCATCAACCGCCAAGGCATGGGTGTTGTGATGGGGCACGGTTGTCATCTGTCGCCGCTGCACATCCGACACGCGTCCATCGGGATATAGGATAAACACATCAATGTTTTCCAGCCCGCCAAACGCTGCCATTGCCGCCGATCCGGTATCGCCCGATGTGGCCCCCACGATTGTTGCCCTGTGCCCCCGCCGCGCCAACACAGCCTGGAACATATGGCCAATTAACTGCATGGCGAAATCTTTGAAGGCCAGGGTGGGGCCATGGAACAATTCCAAAAGGAAATGATTGTCTTGGATTTGTTTTAACGGTGCACGGGCGGCATGGCGAAATCCGCCATACGCTTTTGCCACAAGGCCCTGCAACGTAGGTTCATCGAATGTGTCGCCGATATATGGGGTCAAAATACGCAGGGCCACCTGTTCATACGAAAGCCCGGACAGCGCGGCAATATTACCCGCCGTCATGGCAGGAATTTCGGCCGGCACATATAGCCCGCCATCCCGCGCCAGGCCCGTTAGCATAGCGTCTTCAAAATTTAGATCGGGGGCCTTCCCCCGGGTTGAAACGTATCGCACGGTGTGCATTTCCCTAAACTGTTTGGCGTGTGATACGCCAGACAAAAAACCCTGTCATCCCCAACCATACCACCGCCAAGCCAAACCATTGAATGGCATATCCCAGATGATTGTTTGGAATGCCCGCCGTGGTCACAGGCAGGGGGGTGATACGTGAATCGGGTGGGGAAACCGAACCTGCGATCACCAAAATAGGCTCTGTTCCTAGATAAGCAGCGAGTTGGGCAACATCACGGGCGAACCAGATGTTGGTTTCAACATCATTATCGGGGGTAAAGGCATCGGTTTCATCGGGCCAGTGCAAATTGCCGGTGATGGTGATCGCCCCCTGGGGGGTGGGCAGAAAATCGTCTGTGGCGGGAATAATCCCGCGATCTACCAATATGATTTGATCGTTTGTTTGAAATGGGGAAATTATGCGATAACTTGGGCCGAATGATCGGTGGCTTACCAAAACACGCACATAAGGCGTGCCGAATCGCCCGTCTAAGGTCACGCGGCGGTATGTGTCGGTGGCGGGATCAACACGCGGCGGCAATGGGCCGGGCGGCGTGGCAATCTGTGCTTCGATCTCTGCCAAAATGGTGGTTTTCCATGCCAAGCGCTGCATCTGCCAAATCCCGAGGGACACAAGCACCGCAACCCCCAGGACACCAAACAAAATAGGCCAAATTATGCGCTGCGTCATACCTGCCCCTAACGTAAAGGATTTGAATGCGTCAACCGCATCTTTGTTTGTGTCTATAACGTTGTGCGCCTTTGCATTCTACCATCGGTTTATTTTCCCTGGTGTCTAAGGCCAAATTGGCCAGGCCCTGCCCAACACACCCGGATGCAGGAAAACAATATTTTATTCTATCGTGGGCATCTTTATCTTTGGGGTGGAACCCTAAGGGCGATTTGCCGTAAATCTTTGATACAGAATTGCCTTATCGGTATGTTGGTTGGCCGGATTACGGGCGATGAAAATCGCATGTTGCGGTCGCCGGAATTTAGGATGGAATAATAATAATGACAGCGCCGCAAACAGAACGCCGCGGTTTATTGGTCATCTTATCCTCGCCGTCGGGGGCGGGAAAATCCACCTTGGCGCGCCGATTGGTGGTTTGGGATCCGTCGTTAAAATTTTCGGTATCTTCTACCACACGCCCCCCCCGCCCGGGCGAGATCGATGGCCAGCATTATCATTTCATGACCGAACCTGCCTTCAAAACCTTGGTGGCCAACGGTGCAATGTTGGAACACGCCCGTGTCTTTGGGTATTTTTATGGATCGCCTTTAGAACCCGTGGCGGCGGCAATCGACGCAGGGCACGATGTTGTGTTCGACATTGATTGGCAAGGCGCACAGCAAATTCGCAATTCCGTCCTAGGGCGGCACACATTATCAATTTTTATCCTGCCGCCATCAATCCCAGAATTGCGGCGGCGCCTGACCAAACGCGGGCAAGACGGTGTTGAGGTTATCGCACAACGGATGCAAAAATCGTGGGATGAAATCAGCCATTGGGATGGCTATGATTATGTTTTGATTAACGCCGATCTTAATGAAACCGAGGCACAGTTAAAAACTATCCTTACCGCCGAACGATTGCGCCGCGACCAACAACCGGCGCTTGCCGCCCATGTGCGCCGGTTGCATGATGAATTTTTGGAGGGGCAAGAATGATCTACACACTTTATGACATAGCGCCCGAAATTGCGACAGACACCTGGATCGCGCCGGATGCCAACGTGATTGGCCGTGTGGTTGTGGAAACCGGGGCCAGCGTTTGGTTTGGTTGCACCCTGCGCGGCGATAACGAAGAAATTCGTATCGGCGCCGGATCAAACGTGCAGGAAAATTGTGTTTTGCACACCGATATGGGCTATCCGCTTAGCATTGGGGCCGATTGCACGATTGGGCACAAGGCCACGTTGCATGGGTGCCGTATTGGTGCAGGCAGTTTGATTGGCATGGGGGCAACCATCCTGAATGGTGCGGTGATCGGTGCGGGGTGTTTAATTGGCGCGCGGGCGCTAATCCCCGAGGGTAAGGTGATCCCCGATGGTAGCTTGGTTGTGGGGATGCCGGGTAAGGTGATCCGTGAATTGGATGCAAACGCGCGGGCGAAGCTGATCACATCTGCCACCCAATACCAACAAAACATGCGCCGGTTTCGTGATGGTCTAAACGCACTGGGTTAAATATAGTGTTTCAAAACGGGATCGCGCCCCATCGCATCCCGAAACTGAATACATAGGGCGATGTCGCTTTCCCTTGCGATGTGCCGCAATCTATCCACGCCCATTGTCACAGGCGGGTTACACGGTATTTAACGATCATTATACCACGATCGCAAAAGGAGAATGGCATGACCGAGGCAGGTGCACGACGCCGCGCACGGGGGGGCGGGGGGGCCGCACGGCGCGCGGCGCGCTCTGCCATCAGTTTTGAAACCGCCCGTTTTATTGAGCGCCGCATTCCGAATTTTGAAATCTTAACGCCCGAGGCGATAGAGATTATCGAACACAACGCAGACGTCGTGTTAGAGGAAATCGGCGTTAATTTCATTGACAATCCCACGGCGTTGGAACGCTGGCGCGCCGCCGGCGCCGATGTAAGGGGGGAACGGGTGCATATTCCCCCCGGGTTGGCGCGCACGTTGTGTAAAACGGCGCCGTCGCAGTTCACGCAAATCGCGCGTAATCCGGAACGGAACGTAAAAATTGGGGATGGGTCATTGGTATTTGCACCCGTGTATGGCCCCCCATTTGTGCGCGACCAGGCGCAGGGCCGCCGGTATGCCACGTTGGCAGATTTTGAAACGTTCGTGAAACTGAGCTACATGTCGCCGTGGTTGCACCATTCGGGGGGCACTGTGTGCGAACCCACCGATGTGCCCGTGAACAAACGCCATTTTGATATGCTGTATGCCCACATGCGGTTCAGCGATAAACCATTCATGGGATCGGTTACCGAACCGTCGCGTGCTGCCGATTCGATTGAAATGGCCAAAATCCTATTCGGAGCCGAGGTCGTGGATCAAAACTGTGTTTTAACCTCGCTCATCAATATCAACTCACCCCTAACATTTGATGGGGTGATGATGGGGGCGTTAGAACACTATGCCGCCGCGGGGCAGGCTGCCATTGTTTCGCCCTTTATCGTGGGTGGCGCGATGGCGCCGGTTTCCGTGGCAGGCACGTTGACACAAGTATTGGCAGAGGTTTTGGCCGGTGTCGCCTATAGCCAGCTTGTGCGTCCCGGCGCGCCGGTGATTTTCGGGGCGTTCGTGACCTCAATCGACATGAATTCTGGTGCGCCCACCTTTGGCACGCCCGAGGCCTCACAGATCACATTTGGTGCTGGGCAACTGGCCCGCCGTCTGAACCTGCCGTATCGATCGGGTGGGTCATTTAACGGTTCAAAACTGCCCGATGCACAAGCGGCGTATGAAACCGCAAATTCGTTGAATACCGGTTTGTTGGCTGGGGTAAACTTTATGTTGCATTCCTGTGGCTGGTTAGAGGGCGGGTTGGTTTCCAGCGTTGAAAAATTTGTGATGGATGCCGATCAACTGGGCGTGTTGCACAAATTGGCCCAAGGTGTGGCGATGGATACCAATGCCCAGGCCATGGATGCGCTGCGCGAAGTGGGGCCGGGCGGCCATTTCCTGGGGTGCGCCCATACACAGGCCAATTATGAAACGGCATTCTGGCGCACTGGTGTGTTGGACTACAAACCATTTGAAACTTGGGCCGAGGAAGGCGGGCGTTCCACGATGGAATTGGCCGCCGCGAAGGCAGAAAAAATGTTGGCCGAATATCAGGCGCCGCCGCTTGATCCCGCGATTAACGAGGCGTTGCAGCACTATATCGCCACGCGTAAGGCCAGTATGCCAGACGCCTTTGTTTGATCTACTTCGTCGCTTTTTTGTTGTTCTTGTTGTGCGGCGTGTAGCAGCGCGCCCATAACCTCCACATGGCGTAGGGGGGAATACCCCAAGCCGCCGTTCAACCGTGCGGTGTTCAATCGTTCTTCCTCTGCCAAAAGGATGGGTGTTGGACGATGGTGTGTGTGGCGAAGGGCGGCGCCGCTTTGCGCGGCATGTTGCGCGGCCTGCACCAACAAAGAGGGGCGGCGCATATTAGACAAGGTGGCGTGCAGGGTGGGCATCTTTCGGCTCCGTCGTCGTATGGATGGGGGCCGATGTTGACACGTGATGTGGCGGTGTTGCGTTGAAAGTTATCCACCGCCCGTTAACCACCTATCTGTTTACAATATGGAAACGATTTTCGTTTTATCCACAGATTTTAATCAATCAGAAATCAATTTCGCCGATCCTGGGGCACATTGCCTGAGTCACGCGAAATAAGGTGGAACCATGACATCGGCTCAAACCGATAATGCCCCATCTGCGGGGTGGGGCCAACGGGCTGCTGCACTGCCCATTTGGGTGCCGGATAAAACGCGGCAATACTTGGCGCATACCGCCGCAGGTGTGTCTTTGCGCGCCATTGCGCGGGCTTATGGCCATGCCCCATCAACTGTGTGCCGCCGTGTGCGCGCGGTAGAGGCACAGCGTGATAATCCCCTACTAGACGAAGGGTTAACCGCCCTGTCCGCCCGCCACATGGCCCCCGATCCCTCAAACGATGCCACTGCAAAGGAACCGAACCGTATGACCGCACCTTTTCGTTTGCCATTATCCAACGATACATTGATTGCCACCGAAGGGCGGTGCATTTTGCGGCGGTTATGTGAAACCGATGCGGTGTTGGCCGTTGCCATGGATATGGATAAAGCCGTGGTAATGCGCCCCACGGCCAATGGCGAACAAACCCGCACCGCCGTGGTGGACCGCCACATTGCCCAGGCTTTTGCCGTCAAAGATTGGATTGTCTGCCACAAAAACGGCCGCGTTGCGCAATATGGCATCACCCCCGCCGGTAAAGCGGCGTTAAAACGGTTTTTGAACGAAGATCGTAAAAAGCGCACGCGTAACCCGAACCCGGCCACCGGCACCACCCCGTTTCAGGCACAACATGCCGTTTGGGGAACGGCGGACATCTCTGATGACACCGGCACGCACAAAAAGATGCGCGTGAACCTGGCCGAGGCGCCCCTGACCATTTTGGCGCGCCGCAAAGGCACAGATGGCAAACCCTTTCTTACCGCAGACTTGGTGCAGGCCGGTGAACGCCTGCGCGAAGATTTTGAACGCGCACAGATGGGTCCCCGCGTTGGCCAAAATTGGGACAATTTTCTAACCGGCGGGAATCAGGGTGGCTTTTCGCCCAACAATGCCCCAGCCCAAGGCCCCACGGCCGCCCGTGCACGTGTTACAACCGCGCTTGATGATTTGGGTCCCGGTCTGGCGGATGTGGTGTTAAGGGTGTGTTGTTTTTTGGAAGGCATTGAATCGGTGGAAAAGCGTTTGGGATGGTCGGCGCGTTCGGGAAAAATTGTTTTAAGGATCGGGTTAGAGCGGCTTTTGAAACATTATAAAGATCGCCACGGCTTTGTGCCTGCCTTGCGCAGTTGACGATTGATGCGGCGATGTGTTCATCATGTTGCGTCATGCACCACGTGCAACCCAGAAACGCGGTGTTTGGGCCATTTTATATTTTGTAAAAATCGTTACATACTTAAATATATCGCACGCAAACTCAGGCTATCGTCACAGGTGGGAAGATAGGTATGCATGACCAACACGACCTTAAAATGGCGGGCATAAAATCGCCCAATGCGCGGCACCCCGAAAAGGCCCACCGGGCCAGCAACGCCCAACCCAAAAAACCCGACTGGATTCGTGTCAAAGCCCCGGTTAGCGCCGGATACCACAAAACCCATGCCATCATGCGTGACCATGGTCTGGTCACAGTGTGCGAAGAAGCGGGGTGCCCAAACGCAGGGGAATGTTGGGCGCAAGGTCATGCAACGATGATGATAATGGGCGATATTTGCACGCGTGGTTGCACGTTTTGTAATGTGGCCACGGGGCGTCCCCAAACGCTTGACCCATTTGAACCGGGCCGCGTGGCAGAGGCGGTTCAAAAACTAGGCTTAGCGCATGTGGTCATCACGTCGGTTGATCGCGATGATTTGGTCGATGGGGGCGCCGACCATTTTGCCATGACCATACGCGCCATTCGCAAACGATCGCCCACGACAACCATCGAAATCTTAACGCCGGATTTTTTGAAATGTGATCCCAGTGTGTTGCACATTGTTGTGGCGGCAAAGCCGGATGTGTTTAACCATAATTTGGAAACTGTCCCGGGCCTTTACCCCCAGGTGCGCCCAGGTGCGCGGTATTTCCATTCATTACGATTGTTGCAGCGTGTGAAAGACATCGACCCAACTGTGTTTACCAAATCCGGCATTATGGTGGGCTTAGGCGAAGATCGGCAGGCCGTGTTACAAGTGATGGATGATATGCGTGCGGCCGATGTTGATTTTATAACCATCGGTCAATACTTGCAGCCCACCCCAAAACACCACGCGGTGGATCGGTTTGTCCATCCCGACGAATTCGCCGCCTATGAAAAAGCGGCCTACGGCAAAGGGTTTTTAATGGTATCGGCCACACCATTGACACGATCAAGTTATCATGCCGGTGATGATTTTGCCCGCCTACGGGCAAACCGGTTGATGCAACAGGCCTAGTTTTGGTTGGCGTATGTTGGTTGGTGTGACCAACGCCTAACGGGGGTTTTGCGGGGTTTTATAAGAATCGAACTTTGCCAATATAGGGTAAGTTTCGATTGCGTTGTGCATAATCAATTCCATACCCCACAACAAATTCATCGGGAATTTCAAAGCCGGTCCAATCGGCCTTAATATCAACCTCGCGGCGTGTGGGTTTGTCTAACAACGCGATGGTGGCCAACCGTGCAGGCTTGCGTGATCGCAATAGATTGATGACATGGATCAATGTGTGCCCCGTATCAACAATGTCTTCGACAACCAAAACATCGCGCCCCGCGATTTCACCACGCAAATCTTTCAAAATGCGCACTTCTCGCGAACTTTGCGTGGAATTTCCGTAACTTGATGCCTCTAAAAAATCGACCTCAACCGGCAGGTCGATTTCGCGCACCAAATCTGCAATAAACACAAACGACCCACGCAACAGGCCCACAACGATTAATTTTTCTGTGCCTGCAAATGCCCGTTCAATATCGCGGGCCAATACCTCAATCCGCGCGGCAATGGATTTGGCCGAAATCATTTGATCGACCGCGTAGGCGGGTTGCGCCATAGTGACGTTCCAATCAGGCTGGCAAAACGCTTGCACTCATCCCATCTTTTTATGACATAACTATCGCAAACAAAAGATGAAAGGCGCCCATGACACGCCATACCGAAACCCGCGCGCTGCCTTATTCGGCGCAAGATATGTATCGTTTGGTCGCAGACGTGGCCCGGTATCCGGATTTTATTCCCTGGATCCGTGCGGCACGCGTTACGTCTGTAACACCCCACGGCGATCATGACGTGATGTTGGCCGATCTTGTGATCGGGTTCAAAATGTTTCGGGAAAGATTTTCATCAAAGGTAACATTGTGGGCCGAAATGCAAAGAATTGAAACCGAATATATTGACGGCCCATTCAAATATATGGTGTCAACATGGGATTTTGCCGATACAGCCCAGGGGTGCAACATCACGTTTGATGTACATTTCGAATTCAAAAACAAAATCTTACAAGGCGCAGCAGGATTATTTTTTTACGAAGCAATGCAGCGGATCGTGCGTGCGTTTGAGGCCCGCGCCGCGGTGCTATACGATACCGCCAACGGCACGGCGCAGGCGGTTTGATCGTAGGTATAAAGGGTGATGTCCGTCAAACCTTAAAGTATTCCCCTAACCCAGGGCTGTTAATATCAAATGCAACGCATGAATAACCGATTGCCGCCTGACCTCGGCCCGGCCTAGGGGGCCGAAATCACGCGTTTCGGTTTGCGCCTGCCCATCCCACGACAGGCCAAAGCATACGCGCCCTTCGGGTTTGAACTCGGAACCGCCCGGCCCAGCAATCCCTGTGATGGATATGGCAATCTGTGCATTGGCGTGGTGTTGCGCGCCTTGGGCCATTTCGCGCGCCACATCCTCAGAAACCGCGCCATATTTGCTAAGCGTGTTTGCCCGCACCCCAAGCAGTTGCATCTTTGCAGCGTTGGAATAGGTCACAACCCCCTGGTTGAATACCGCCGACGATCCGGCAATATCCGTTATCGCCGCGGCCAATAAACCGCCTGTGCAGCTTTCCGCGGTGGTCAGTGTCCATTTCCGCGCGTTAAGTGCACGCACAACCGCCGCGGCGGTCATACCAAAACCCCGTGGGCAATGGCCCCAAACACAACGACGATTAAGGCTGCGACGCCGCCCGCGATCATATCATCGGCCATAATACCAAACGCCCCTGGTCGCGCGTCGGCCCATCCAATCGGCCCAGGTTTCCAAATATCCAAGATGCGAAAAGCCACAAAAGCCGTCAAAATACCCGGCCATAACGATTGCATAGACGTATCGGCCCACTGCGCCCCGAACGCCACGGGCCACAATGCGATCCATTGGCCCACGACCTCATCAATCACAATTTCGGGCGGATCGGGTTGGGCAGAGATCATCGCGGTTTGCCCCACGGCCCACCAACTAAGCACTGCGATGGCGCAGGTTACCGCAGCGAAAACCCAAAACCCGCCAAAATTTTGCACCACTATGGCAAAAGGAAGGGCGGCAAGGCTGCCCCACGTGCCGGGTGCGGGGCGTAGGCGCCCGATGCCGAACAATGTCGCAATCATAAGGGGGATGATATGTCGCCCCTGATGTTCATTCATCGGTAGGCGTGTAAACGGCCGTCGCGGCTAACAACCAAAAGGGTATCATTGACCACAATCGGATGCGAGGCTGCGCCACCGCGTAATTCAATACTGGCCAAAAGATCACCACTATCGGGGGTGAACATACGAATGAATCCATCCCCAGATGCAACGACCAAATGCCCCCCCGCCAAAAGCGGGCCGTAATGGGCAAACACCGCCTTGCGCCGTCGTTCGCGTTCGCGCACATGAAACGGCAATTCCGCCCCCCAAATCCGCGTTCCGGTTGCAGATTCGATGCGGATCAATTCGTTACGATCGGACACAAAGAAAAGACTATCCCCGGCGGCCAAAACGGGCGAATAGGCGCCATCGGTCGCTTGCCATTGCCGCGCCCCGCTGCGGGCGTCAAAGGCCACGACCCGGCCGGATTGGTTGCCCACGTAAATCGTGTTGCCCACCGAAACCGGATCGGCGGTAATATCATTTATTGCGGCATAGGCGGCGCCCAAGCGCCCGCCCGCCACAAACGTGCCCCAGAACCGAACCCCCGATTCCGGGAAAACCGCCTGAATTTCGCCTGTTGCAAAAGGTAAGATCACGAATTGATCGGTCACCGCAGGGGCGGCCCCGCCCGATAAAACGGCCCTGGCTTCGGCGGCGGGAATTTGCCAACGAATGCGCCCATCCTGCGTGTCCAACGACCAGGCCTGACTGTCGTTGGCCATGACGTAAAGAATGCCATCATTCACAGTTGGCGCGCCAAGTGCTGCGCCCAAACGTTGCCGCCACCTTACATCGCCTGTCGCAGCATCCAGTGCCACGACCTCACCATATCCTGTTGTGGCATAAACTGTACCTGACACGACGGCCAGGCCACCGCCGGAAATCCCGCCGCCCCGATCAAAATCGGGGGTCAAATCGAATTGCCAAATGGCGGCCCCATTTTCCAATGATGTAGCATACAAAGATGACGCAGCGTCGATGGTGAAAACACGCCCATCAGCCGCGACAGGATCGGCCGTAATGCGTTGTCGGCGATTGTTACCTGCCCCTATGTCGGCCACCCAAATTGCGGTGGGTTCGGCCGCCAGGGCCAAGTGCGGTAGGCGGTTGCGGGTGTTCAGGCTGCGTTGTGCCCACACCGTCACCCGTTCCGCCGTGGGAAGGGATATGGCGCGCGGGCCGTCTATAGTAACATCTTCGGCGGCGGTGCCTGCTTCAATCTCTGCTAAAGAGGCCCGCGTTCCAAAGCGTTCGCCGGGTAAAATGGGTTCTTCGACACATGCGTTTAACAAAAATGTGGCGGTTAACACGGGCATCAAACGCATGGCGCGCGTGCCCATGCGTGGATGTAAACATACCAATGGTTTTTCACCTATGTTGTATGTCATGGTCGCAATCGCCTTTCGTTTATTTTGAAACGTTTTCGCATCCTAAGCCTTGCATGATGGCCTGTTTTCAGGACGTTTTTTTACACATCTTACACAAGTTATCACAAAGCTGTGTAAAAATCAGACATCTTTTTCAACGAATACTTTCTATCATGCTGTGTTGAGGTTATTCAACCACTTACGGTGCATTTGTGCCCTGTGGGGGCACCGATGGGGGCGTGATATTTTCTGTGTCAATAATCCGTGCCCCGGATTCTAGCGCGACAATCATCTGTGCCGCCCGTTGCCGTAGGTCCGGGGTGGCCTCTGCCGCGGTTTCAATGCGCCGAAACACCTCTAACGCGCCTTCAATATCCCCTAATCGTAACGACAAAAGCGCCTGTTGTTCTTGGGCAAGCGCGGCATAAGGCGCACCAGGTTCCGCCAAGGTTTCCAATATCACACGTGTTTCAGATACATTATCCGATGGGATCAGGGTTTCTGCCCGCAACAGTGCTAAATCCCGATAACGGCGATCTAAATCAGGGTCCTCTGCCGCCTGCCGCAACCGATCACCCGCCGCTTGCACCTCCCCCGATTGGGCCAATTCCCCCGCTTCGAGAAAGGCCAAAATCACCATTGCCTGCGGGGATGGAGGCACAATATCGCGTAGCGCCGTCAGACGTTCGTCCGCAACAGGGGCATCAAGCGCTGCTAGGATTGCACCCCCAAATGCTGCGGCGGCGTTGGCATTTTGCACACGACGGTATTCAAGATAGGCAGCTGTCCCAACCAATGTCACGACGACGACGACGACCACCCATCCCCAACGACGGATTAATGCGAACAACCGATCACGGCGCACTTCTTCGGTGACTTCTTCAATAAAACGATCTGTGTTGGTCATACATATGTCCAGGTGTTGCGATATTTGGTGATGTAAAGCACCCCATTTATGCATTACTTCTTAGCGCGAGGGTTTGGGATAACGCAACAGTGCGGCATGGCGCGGCTTGCACCTAATGCAATAAAGACATAATTTACGAATTACATGTCTTATCATCCATCCTGTGGATCGTGGCGCATGATCTGCAAAATAAAATACCGCTGATCCCCGCTATCTGTCAGGCAGGGGGCCGATATAGAAAGACAAAAATGAAACCTCTTCCTATTCTAACCGCGGTGTTGGTGTGCGTGACGTTGTATTTCGCAATTCTGGACCGTGATACATTGGTGCAGTTTGCAGGTCGTTTTGCCGCGCAAGAACCACAAGAATCACAAGCCAACGAAACAAGCACTGACAATACCGCGTCCGACGCCATTATAACCGCGCAGGCCGAAAATGGCGCTGCAGCGCAGCCTTCACCCGATATACGCGATGATCGACTGCACGTGCGCGTGCGACATTCCATCGCGCAACCCGCAGAAACAGCCGTTATTTTACGAGGCCGGACCGAGGCGATGCGCCAAGTTGAAGTTGCCGCCGAAACCTCGGGCCGGATTGTGTCAGACCCAATTCGCGCAGGCGCATCAGTGGATGAAGGGCAGCTTTTGTGCGAAATTGATCCCGGCACCCGCATCGCAGATTTGGCCGAGGCCGAGGCGCGATTTTTAGAGGCCGAGGCCCGTTTGGCCGAGGCCGAGGCCAGCGTGATGGCCGCTACAATCGACAGCCAAGCGGCCAACCAACTATCCGAAAGCGGATTTGCATCCGAAACACGTGCCGCATCGGCCAGCGCGACATTAGCATCGGCACAGGCGGCCGCACAAGCCGCCGTAAGCGGTATACGCAGTGCCGAGGCCGCCGTCATTCGCGCCCAGGAAGACATTGATCGGCTTCGCATTCGTGCCCCGTTTGCCGGTCTTTTAGAAAGCGACACCGCCGAATTAGGCAGCTTTATGCAACCTGGCGCGTTATGCGCCACAATCATCGCGCTGGACCCGATAAAATTGGTGGGTTTTGTGCCCGAGGCGCGCGTGAATCGCGTGCAGACCGGCGCGGATTCGCGCGCGCGGCTTTCCACAGGGGCCGAGGTGAACGGTGTGGTGACATTTCTTTCCCGATCCGCCGATCCGCGCACGCGCACATTTCGCGTCGAAATTTTGGTGCCTAACCCCGATGTTACAATTCGTGACGGACAATCGGCCGATATTATGATCCAAACCGATGGCACACCTGCGCATCTTTTGCCGGCCTCTGCCATGGTATTAGACAATGATGATACATTGGGCGTTTGGATCGTCGAAGATGGGATCGTGCATTTTGCCCCTGTTATGATGCTGCGCGATACCGCGCGCGGGGTATGGTTGGCCGGATTGCCCGAGGCGGTGGATGTTATCACCATAGGCCAAGGTTTTGTAACCGAAGGTATGCCTGTGCGTATCACATACGAATCCGAAACAGCAGAGGCGGAGGCAACACCATGATGGGTTTGGTCGATTGGGCGGCATCGCGTGCGCGCATGGTCATCGCCTTTGTTTTGTTGTCGCTCACTGCGGGGGCGGCGGCGTATGTGGGCCTACCCAAAGAAGGCGAACCCGACATTGATATTCCCGGGCTTTTTGTGTCGGTCCCGTTCCCAGGCATATCAGCGGAAGATAGTGAACGTTTGTTGATCCAACCTATGGAATCGGAATTTCAGGATCTAGATGGGTTAACCACAGTCACATCCACCGCAGCCGAAGGATATGCCGGCGTATTTTTGGAATTTGAATTTGGGTGGGATAAATCGGCCACCATCGCCGATGTGCGCGACGCCATGAGCCGGGCCGAGGCAGATTTTCCCGAAGGTAGCGACAATTATTCAATCGAAGAAATCAATTTTTCCGAATTCCCCATCATTATTGTGGCGTTATCGGGCAACGCGCCCGAACGCACCATCCTGCGGCTTGCCAACGAAATGCAAGACGCACTTGAAGGATTGTCACCGGTTTTAGAGGCCGGTTTGGCCGGTGATCGCGAAGAAATGTTAGAGGTTATTTTAGATCCTTTGGCGTTAGAAGCCCACGATGTTGCGGCGCAGGATTTGATAAACGCCGTCATCAACAACAATCAGTTGATTGCCGCGGGCGAGGTCGATACCCAAAGCGGCGCGATTTCCATTAAAATCCCCTCCAGCTTTGATACGGCAGAGGATGTGTATAACCTGGCCATCACTGTGAATGGTGATCGCGTGGTGACCTTGGGCGAACTGGCCGATATTCGCCTGACCTACGAAGACCGCGAAGGCACTGCACGATTTAACGGCGACACCACCATCGCGTTGCAGGTGGTTAAACGTCAGGGTTTTAACGTTATTGACACCGCCGCATTGGTTGCCGAAACAGTTGACGCGGTGCGCGCCACATGGCCGCCCGAGGTGCAGGCCACAGTGCAGGTGTCCACCACGCTGGATCAATCCCGAAACGTGCGCGACATGGTGCGACAGTTAGAAGGGTCGGTTTTAACCGCCGTGGCCTTGGTTATGATCGTGGTATTGGCCGCATTGGGCACGCGATCGGCGCTTTTGGTGGGGTTTGCGATTCCCACATCGTTTTTGTTGTGTTTTATTTTACTGGGGGCGATGGGCATTGCCATTTCAAATATGGTGATGTTTGGCCTAATCCTGGCGGTGGGTATGTTGGTCGATGGGGCCATCGTTGTGGTGGAATATGCCGACAAACGCTTGACCGAAGGCGCGCGGCCCATGCAGGCCTATACCGATGCGGCCAAACGTATGTTTTGGCCCATCGTCAGCTCAACCGCCACAACCCTGTGCGCGTTTTTACCCATGTTGTTTTGGCCCGGCGTGCCAGGCGAATTCATGGGCATGTTACCCGTGACGTTGATTTTTGTTTTAACCGCATCGTTAATCGTTGCATTGATTTATTTGCCGGTCTTGGGCGGGGTCGCTGCACGATTTAGCAGGATTATTGATACTGCAACTGTAGTGGCTCGAAACGCGTTACCCTGGTATGGCGTGCGGTTGGGTATTACTATTGCCATTGGATTTTTTATGTTTTTTGCGATTCTGCAAACGGTATATCCGGGTGTTTTGGTGCCCGTGCCCCCCGATAGCGGGCCGATTGCCGCAATGGTCCCAGGGGCCGTTTTGTTTTTAATCAGCAGCGTTGCCATGTCGATTTTCATCGGAACGGTGCGTATCGCACAACCGGCGCAACGCGTGCAGGCGGGATACCGGCGGTCGCCCTTTGGATGGGTCATTCATGCGCTAACCGGTAATCCGGTGATGCCGGTGGTGTCCATCCTGGCGGTTGTGGCGATTGTGGCTTCGGTTTTCTTTTATTTCACAGAAAACAACAACGGGGTTGAATTTTTTGTCGAAACCGAGCCCGAAAATGCCATCGTCTATGTGCGTGCGCGTGGCAATTTATCGGTCGATGAAATGGATGCCTTGGTGCACCAGGTCGAAGAAATTGCATTACAGGCCGAAGGTGTGCGCGACGTGTTTGCGTTTGCCGGGGATGGGGGGTTAAATAACAACACCGGTGGCGCAGCCGTGCCAATGGACACGATCGGTCAGGTGCAACTGGATCTTGAACCCTGGGGCGACCGCGAAGACGGAGACGTCATATTAAACCGGTTGCAAGCCGAGCTTGACCAAATTCCCGGCATTCAAACCGAAATCTTGGAACAAGCCCAAGGTCCGGCAGACAGCAAACCGGTTAATTTGCGCCTTTCGGGCGATAATTGGCAAGATCTGCAAGACGCTGCGGCAATCGCACGCGATTATTTCGAGGGTGTGGCCGGATTAACCCTAATCGAAGATACGCGCCCCTTACCTGGTATTGATTGGCGTATCGCCGTGGATGTAGAGGCCGCGGGCCGCCACGGGGCAGATGTGGCCACAGTGGGCGCGATGGTGCAGCTTGTGACCCGCGGCATTTTCCTTGATACAATGCGGGTGCCATCCTCAGACGAAGAAATCGAAATTCGCGTACGGTTCCCCGAAGAGGCGCGCGTTTTGTCAACGCTTGATACACTTCGCGTGCGCACCCAGGATGGGTTGGTGCCACTGGCAAATTTTGTTTCCTATGAACCCGCGCGACAGTTGGCAGAGGTTCAGCGGATCGACCAATCGCGCGTGTTTGATGTGCGCGCCGGGGTCGAAGGTGGGCTGGTCGCCATATCCGCGATCCCCACCACCACGGACAACGACGCCCAAACAGGCGCGTCAAATGACACCACCGATGATGGTGTAACCACGCAGCCCACAGAATTGGCGTTGGCCTTTGAAATCCCCGCCGATCAGGCGCGCGATAACCCCAATGTTGATTTTGTGCGCACCACGCCAAGGACATTTCCCATGTCCCTATTTTTAGGGGACAGTGAGGCTTATTTTGATGTGCAGTATTTGACGGGTGTTGATAGTTTGACTGCACTGCGCGCTTTGGATGCTGATGAAAACACGCGCCTAAGTATCACCCCAATCACCGCCAATGAACGCATCCAACAGATCACGGAATGGATCACAACCCAATCACCTTTCCCCGCCTCGGTATCGTGGACGTGGGCCGGCGATCAGGAAGAACAGGCGGAATCCGGCCAATTCCTGGCCTTTGCATTTGCCGCATCGTTGGGGTTGATGTTCATTATTCTGCTGGCACAGTTCAATTCGGTTTATAATTCCGTTCTTGTGCTGTTGGCGGTTATTTTATCAACGACCGGCGTGTTGATCGGCATGTTGGTCATGGACCAAGCCTTTTCAATCATCATGACAGGCACGGGGATTTTGGCCCTGGCCGGAATTGTGGTAAACAACAACATCGTGCTTATTGATACGTTTCAAGATTACGCACGTTATATGCCCCGGCTTGAGGCGATCGTGCGCACGGCCGAGGCACGCATCCGGCCTGTTTTGTTGACCACGATCACAACAATGGCGGGTTTAACCCCGATGATGTATGGCATCAGCCTAGATTTCGCAGGGGGTGGTTATACCATCGACAGCCCCACGGCGCTGTGGTGGAAACAACTGGCCACAGCGGTTGTTTTCGGCTTGGGAATTGCAACTGTTTTAACCTTGATCTTTACACCGTCGTTGTTGGCGTTACGCGTGTGGATTTGGGTAATCCTGGTTTGGATAACCCGTGGTTTGGCCCGCCTTGGTGCCCGCCGGATGAGCCAACGCACCCGCGATTGGGCCCTAACCCGTGCCGCCCGGCGCCAATCAGACCCCACCATCCTATGGGATTGGGAGGCAGAGGTCACACCACCAACAAACAGGGAAAGCGATACCAAAACACAACCAACCGACGCCCCCACAATGCCGCCGTTGGCCCAATCTGATCGGGAACATGAAGGCGAGGTCGCGATCGTGGCGGACACACCCCCCGAACCAGACACCAAAATCGGGCCACGCCCCCCGCTGCCTGCGGCGGAATAATAAACACCGTGCAGCCCCCACACAGCAGGGATCATCACGTCGTCATAGGCACACACGCCAATACCGCATTATGCGGCATAGATCATGCGATCTGTTGGGTGTATTTATGACTAAGCCCTAAGTTTCCCGCGCATTTTCATCTTCTTCGGCCATTTGCCGATGCCACATCGACGCATACCTGCCTTCGCGTGACAAAAGCGCCTCATGCGTGCCGTGTTCGGCAACTTCCCCCGCCTCTAACACCAAAATTTGATCAGCCTCTATAATCGTGGACAACCGGTGTGCGATAACAATTACAGAGCGGCCTTGCCCCATGGCGCGCAGCTCATCTTGAATATCGCGTTCCGTTTCGGAATCAAGCGCGCTTGTCGCTTCATCCAACAACAGGATCGGCGGATCTTTGAGCAAGGTGCGCGCGATGCCCACGCGTTGTTTTTCGCCACCTGACAGTTTGAGGCCCCGTTCGCCCACGATGGTGTCGTATCCATCGGGCAGGGTTTGGATAAATGCATCAATTTTCGCCGCTTTGGCGGCGGCCTCAACCTCGGCAAATGTTGCATCGGGTTTGCCGTATGCAATGTTGTAACGGATCGTATCGTTAAACAACACGGTGTCTTGTGGCACCACGCCGATCGCATTGTGCAGGCTGGCTTGCGTGACGTCACGTATATCTTGCCCATCTATGCGGATTGCGCCGCCCGTCACATCGTAAAACCGAAACAAGAGCCGCCCCACAGTTGATTTCCCCGATCCCGATGGCCCGACCAAAGCCAATGTTTGCCCGGGCGGTAACGTAAAATCTAATCGTTGCAGGATTGTGCGGTTGCTTTCATAGGCAAACTGCACCCCATCAAACACCACTTGCCCGCCCGAAACCGTTAATGCGGGGGCGTTCGGGCCGTCAGACACCTCTTGCGGTTGTTCAAGCAGATCGAACATTTCCCCCATATCCACCAAGGATTGGCGGATTTCACGATATGCAAAGCCCAAAAAATTCAACGGCATAGTGATTTGAATCATATAGGCATTGACCATCACAAAATCGCCCACGGTTAATGTGCCCGCCTGCACCCCAAGGGCGGCCATAACCATCACGGTGACCAACCCCGTGGTGATAATCAACGCTTGCCCTAGGTTTAACCACCCCAGCGAATAATAGGTGCGCAGGGCCGCGGCCTCATACCCCGCCATGGCACGGTCGTATCGGGCGGCCTCGCGCGCCTCGGCGCCGAAATATTTGACGGTTTCAAAGTTTAGCAAGCTATCGACGGCCTTTTGATTGGCGTCGGTGTCTTGGTCGTTCATTTGTTTGCGAATGCGCACCCGCCATTCGGTAACCTTGAATGTGAACGATACGTAAAGCCCGATGGTGATCAATAGAACAATGAAATATGTGATATCAAACACCACCGCCAACACAATGCCGGTCAACATCAATTCCACGCCCAGCGGACCAATCGAAAACACCAAAAACCGCAGCAGAAATTCCACGCCTTTCACACCGCGTTCGATAATCCGGCTAAGCCCCCCCGTTTTGCGTGTGATGTGATAGCGCAGCGACAGCGCATGAATGTGGTTAAAAGTTTCAAGCGCCAGTTGCCGCAACGCGCGCTGCCCCACCTTGGCAAAAATAACATCGCGCAGTTGTTCAAACCCGATGCTGGCCACCCGCGCCACACCATACGCGATGGTCACCCCCACCGCGCCCAGGCCCAACATCCACGCCGCCGACGTGGTGGCGGGATCGGCCAATGCATCAACCGCCGCCTTATATAAAAACGGCGCACCGGTGGCGAATACTTTTGCAATCCCAAGCATGGTAAGGGTTAAAACAATGCGCCGTTTGATCCAAACTTGATCGCGCGGCCACAAATATGGCCCCATTTTGCGCAATGTGCGCCAACCGCTTTGGCGTTCGCGCATCTCAATCGTCGCATCATTTTCAACCGGTGCAGTATCGGTTTTTGAAGGATTTAGGCGTGAATCAGCGGTCATTGCGGGTGTCCTAGGTGCTTTTCGCAGGGTTTACTTTGGATTACAGATTTTCGTATTTTATGCTGCTTGGATTATGTCATTCTTGGTCCGCAAGCGCGCGCGGTAAATCGGGCAGTTGGAAAATTTGCCCTGGATAAATAAGATCTGGATCGGCAATGTCGCTACGATTTTCCTGAAAAATTTGATGATACACCAAACCATCGCCGAAATTCGCGCGGGCAATGCCCCAAAGTGTAAAATCAGGCTGCACGGTAATCACAAATACATCTTCGGCAACCAACATTGGGTTCGATATAATCCGCGCCGGATCTTCGCGCAGAAACGGGGTTTCGATTTCGGCCTCAACCACCCCATCTTGTGACGTTTGTTCGATCCGCAAGGTATAGGTGCCAGGATCAACATGAGGTAGGGATAGGCGCCAATTCCCCTCTGGCCCAATTTCGCCAAGTTGAATGGGGTGATTGTTTAGAAAAATCCGCACATCGGATGCCGCCGTTCCGCGCCCGGCAAGTGTTACATCGCCTGCGATGTCATAGGAAATGGCATCAAGCCAGATTTCCGTTTGCGCATCAGGGCCCGGCCCTGCCATGTGCACCACACGATCCCTGTCTGATGCGCCCGCCACAGATTGCGAGGGGGGGTGTGGGGATGATCCTTCGCGTTCATCTATACCTGTGGTGGAGGCTGTGCCGATCAGGGTATTATCCGTGGGCGTACGTTCTTCGGCAGGGTCTGTCGTGGGGGTTTGGGCAACGCCGTCGCCCACGCCCACGCTTATGGGCGGTGCGTCATCCGCACTGTTTGCGGTATCCAAATCGGGCAAGGCTGTATCGGCGGCTTCAAACGGTGCAATGACGACTGTGTCGTTACCAGGCACCACCGCGCCCATATCCAACAGGGCCTCGACCCTTAGCACACGCGGACGGTTGGCCGGATCTAACACTAATAACGCCACGAAATTCCCATCGGCATCGGTTTGAACCATATCAAGCGGTTCGTCATCCAGCAGCAGCCGCACTGTTGATCCCGCCGCCGCTTGGCCGGCGATAACTGCGCTGCCCCCTGCATCAACACGCACCAAATCAAAACTAGGTATAATATCCGTGGATGTAGGGGGAATGGGGGTATCCAATACCCGCGCCACATCATTGTCTGTTGTGAGGTTCGCAGATGTTTGCGGGGGTTGTCCGACGTTTTGTGTCGGCATTTCTGCGGGCAATTTGGCCGTTTCGGATAACCACACGCCCCCGCCCCCCCGCATTATCCAGATAACACCTGACAGTACCAAAACCCCCAACACAATGATCGCAATCAACCACATTTTGTTGCGCGCTACATTTACCCAAAATGTATTTTGTTTTGTTGTCATATGGGTTTTATCCTGTTTACCGGTTTGCCCGTTTTATTGGCATGGTATTTGTTTGGATACCTTGTCACAACATCCTCATACACGTTGCGGCGTGCTTGAGCCACCACTTCAACATCTTTATCAAAGTAAAATGTAGCAAAGGATATGGATCTGTATGTCACTTTTTTCAGTTTGTGTGTATTGCGGCTCGCGCGGCGGGCGTGATCCGGCCTTTCTTCATGCCGCGACCGAATTGGGGGCGGCCCTTGCACGGGCGCAAATGCGGCTTGTGTATGGCGCGGGAGATTTGGGTTTAATGGGGGCGGTGGCACGGGCCGCCCATGGCGCGGGCGGCGATACATTTGGCGTTGTGCCAACCCATCTTTTGGAGCGTGAGGCCGCCAACCGCGATCTAAACACCTTTATCATAACCGAAACCATGCACGAACGCAAAAAGGTGATGGTGATGAATGCCGATGCTATCGTCGTTTTACCCGGTGGCGCGGGCACGTTGGACGAATTTTGTGAAGTGCTGACCTGGCGGCAACTGGACCTGCATACCAAACCAATTTTTATTTTAGACGTCAAAGAATATTGGCAACCCTTAATCGCCCTCATTGATCACGTGATTGGGCAGGGGTTCGCGGAAAATGACCTAAGGGAATTTTTTGAGAATGTGGCCGATATTCCAACCTTGATGATGGCATTAGAAGGGGCGCGAAACACGCACGCAGCACCCGTAAAGTGAACCATGGGAATGTGGCCCAGACCCGCCTATATGGCGGGCTTGGTCATTTGATAGATAGGCCGCGTTATCCCAATCGCGCAGCAACGTTTTCCCAATTCACCAAATTGTCCAGGAAATTTTGCAGATATGCGGGGCGCTTGTTGCGAAAATCAATGTAGTAGGAATGTTCCCACACGTCACATCCCAACAATGCCGTTTGCCCAAAACACAAGGGGTTCACCCCGTTTTCGGTTTTGGTCACCTTTAGGGCACCGTCGGTGTCTTTCACCAGCCAACACCACCCTGACCCGAACTGTCCGACCCCTGCGGCGGCAAATTGCGATTTGAAATCATCGACCGATTCAAAGTTTTCGATAATCGCCGATTCCAGCGCACCGGGCATACCGGTTTGGCGCGGGCCCATCATCTCCCAGAACTGGATATGATTCCAATGCTGTGATGCGTTGTTAAAAATCCCGCTTTGGGCAACGACCCCCGCCTGATAGGTGCCAGTGATGATATTTTCCAGGCTTTGGGTTTCCCATTCGGTGCCTGCGATCAACTTGTTGCCGTTATCAACATAGGCTTTGTGATGCAAATCGTGGTGATATTCCAACGTTTCAACAGACATGCCCATGCCTGCCAATGCATCATGGGAATAAGGAAGATCGGGAAGGTGGAAAGACATAAATTGTGCCCCCTGATTGCTAGGATTCTATTATCACCCACATGGATATTACACAGCGCCAAGGTCAACCCCGCGCGCCCACGTCTATGTCAAAAATCCTAGGGCGTTCGCATTTTGTGCGCCGTTAAGGGTGATCTAGTAATACCCCACCGCGCCATCGGGGGCGGCGGACATTTGCAAAAGTTCAAACACATACCCCGCTACCGATCGAAAACAGATAAGGTGCAGCGTTTCGTCATCCTCAAACCAAAATGCGCCCGGCACCTGTGCCAAGCGTGTGCGCCGTAGTGTGCCAATGGGCACGCCCGCGATCGACATATCGGCCGGGGTGATTTTTGCCATCGCGTCGCGTATTGCCCCACGCGGACCGGTCAATTCAAACATCGCGCGCGCATCGGATACATTCACCGCCAAATGATGTTGCCCCGCCAAAGCGTTGGATGCGACCGCAACAACCGCATCCGCGTCATCGTGCGCACACAAAACCAAAATTTCGTCTGGGGCCATCCAGGCAATTTTCCCCAACGTGCCTGTAACAATGGCACGCGGCGGCGGCATATCTGTGCCCATCGCTTGCGCCAATGCCGCCGTCGTGAGGGGGGTCGATAGGTCTGCTTTGATTGTCACCATACCCTGCATGCCATGGGTGCGAATGGCGATCGGGCCCTCTGTCGCCGCGCCGGGCAATGCACTTTGCCCCGTTTGCCCTAGCTCAGGCATTTTGTTTTTCCCCCTGCGGATCATAGAAAATGGGGTTAACGATTTTGGCCTGCACCATTTCACCCCCATGTGCGGTAAATTCCAACACTTCGCCCATGCGATCGGGGCCATGGCGCACCAATCCCATGGCAATGCCCCGCCGCAAAGTGGGGGAATAGTAGGTCGAGGTCACGCGCCCCTGCGTATTGCGTTGCCCGTTTGCGTTGGTGCCGTCATCCACCGCATAGGCCCCATCAGGCAAGACCGAACCATCGCGTGTTTCCAACCCCACCAATCGCCACCGGTTGGGGTTGGCCATATATGTGCGTTCTTGCGCGCGTTTGCCCAAATAATCGGTTTTCTTTTTAGAAATCGCCCAGCCCAGCCCCAGATCTTGGGGAATGACTGTGCCATCGGTTTCATCACCGATCATGATAAACCCCTTTTCGGCGCGCATGACGTGCAACGCCTCGGTCCCATAGGCGGTGGCGCCGAACTCTGCCCCTGCGTCATGCAAGGCTTGCCAAAAGGCTAGGCCCTGGTTGGCCGGCACAGCGATTTCAAAGCTCAACTCCCCCGAAAATGAAATCCGGAACACGCGCGCGTCAAAGCCGCCGATCTGCCCCTCGACCCATGCCATAAAGGGCAGGGCGGTGGCGCTTAGGTCAATGTCAGCGCCCAGCTTTTCCAACACCGCGCGCGCGTTGGGCCCCACCACGGCGATTTGCGCCCATTGTTCGGTAACATTGGTGGTGAACACCTGCCAATCCCACCATTCGCATTGCAGCCAATCCTCCATATGCGCGTGGATGGTATCGGCCCCGCCGGTGGTGGTGTGCACCAAAAACGTATCGTCCGACAGGCGCGCAACCACGCCATCATCCATCAAAAATCCGTTTTCGTTGCACATCAGGCCATAGCGGCATCGCCCGGGTTTTAGCGTGCTCATCATATTGGTGTAGAACATGTCCATAAACTTGCCCGCATCCGGCCCCTTGACAATGATTTTGCCCAGGGTTGACGCATCTAGCAGGCCCAAACCATTGCGTGTTGCCGTGATTTCGCGGATTACGGCATCAGCATGGCTTTCGCCCGGGCGGGGGTAACAATAGGGGCGGCGCCATTGGCCCACGGGTTCCCAATAGGCGCCGTTTTGATCGTGCCAATCGTGCAGGGGGGTGCGGCGGATCGGTTGGAATAGGGTGGCGCGGGCCTCTCCCGCGATGGCGCCTAGGGAAATGGGCGTATAGGGCGGGCGAAATGTGGTGGTGCC
>CALFSY010000026.1 GCA_937916365.1 uncultured Jannaschia sp.
CGCTAATTAAGGAACGCGAATTTAGCGGGGGGGAAGCCACAACCACCAACAACCGCATGGAATTGCGCGCCGCGATTGCCGCGCTTGAGGCCTTAGATCGCCCTTCGGCCATTACCATTGTGACCGACAGTGCGTATGTGAAAAATGGAATTACTACGTGGCTTTCCAAGTGGAAAGAAAATGGTTGGAAAACCAAGGCGCGAAAACCGGTAAAAAACGATGATCTTTGGCGCCGTTTGGATGCGGCAGCCACCCACCACACCGTCACGTGGACATGGGTAAAGGGGCACGCAGGCCATGCCGAAAACGAACGCGCCGATGCCTTGGCCCGTGCGGGCATGGCCCCATTCAAAGCATCACTATAGCCTGCGCATAAACGATTCGCACGCGGTGCGTGGCGGGGTATTTACCCTTCGGTCAGACGCAGTTCGATTCGGCGATTTTGCGCGCGACCTTCGGCGGTGGTGTTCGATGCAATAGGCCGGTGTTCGCCAAAGCCCGCCGCAAGCAACCTGCGCGGTTCCAGCCCCAAGGTTTGCGAAAGATATAAAACAACCGACAGCGCGCGCGCCTGGCTAAGTTCCCAGTTATTATCGAAATTCACGGAACTTACGATCGGCACTGTATCTGTATGACCATCAACACGGATCACCCAATCAATCGTATCGGGGATTTCATCGGCCACGTCGAACAACAAATTCGCCACATTTTCGATTTGCTGCAGACCTTCGGGTGCAAGCTGCGCCGAGGCGGGTTCAAATAACACTTCAGACGAAAAAACAAATCGGTCGCCCACGATGCGCACACCTTCGCGGCCTTCGAAAACCTCGCGCAGGCGTCCAAAAAAATCTGATCGGAATCGCGCCAGATCGGCGGCCTCGGCGGCCAATCGTGCGGCCTCGGCGGCTTCTAAATCGGCCACGCGGCGTTGTTCGCTGGCAACTTGGGCCAGGGCCGTATTCAAACGGGTGGTTAGTGCGCTGATTTGAATTTGTGTCTCTGCGTCTTGCCCATCTGTGGCGTCCAGAATTTGTTGTAGCCCGCTAAGCTGAGCACGCAAATCTGCAACCTGTTGATTAAGAAGCGCGATTTGCCTTTGGCTTTCGGTTGATTGTGTTTCGGCATTTTCAAGTTCACGATTGGCCTGTGCCAATAGCGTGGCGTTGATGTCTGCCTCGCTTTGGGTGGTTTGCAGGTCGGTTTCCGCCGTTAGACGTGCGGCCAATGCCGCGGCCAGTTGTTCCTCTAACGATGTGGTATTTTCCGTTTGTGTATCGGTTTGTGTTTGTAGGGTGGCGATGCGTGCCTCTAGCTCGGCCAAACGGGCGGCGGCGTTACTCTCGGTGCTTTCGATGCGGGCCAGGGCTAGGGCCAGCGCCTCTTCTAGTTCGGTCATATCTTGGGTTTGACCAGTCAGGGTTTGGTTCAATCGGTCTGCCTCAGCTTCGGCTATGGTCACAAGCTCGGCCAGACGCGCGGCCTCGGCTTCGGCTTCGGTCAAAGTGCTTTGCAGGGTGGTTTGTTCTGTGGCGCGTGCCTCTGCATCGGCTAAGGCGGCGGCCAACCGTTCCGTCAGGTCTGCACGTGCGACATCCGCTGCGGCCAATAGGGTCAGGGTTTCCTCAGCCTCGGCGCGTTGTTGTTCCAGTGCCAGGGTCATGGCCGTCAGTTCGGCATCGGCATTTTCCAGGCGTGTGCGCAATGCCTCGGCGGCGGCGGCTTCGGCCAGGCGGGCACGCTCCTCTTCGCTTAGGGCGGTTTGCGCGTCTGCAAGTTGTGTTTGCAGTGTGCTTAGCGTTCCTTCTTGTTCGGCCTCTTGTGTGGCAAGTGCGGCCAGGGCCTCGGCCAGCGTGGCTTCGCGGGTTTCTGCGTCTGATTGCAAATCGGCCACTAATGCCTGTAGGGCCTCGGTGCGCGATAGGCTTTCGTCTAATTCCGTCTGTGCGGCGGCGCGCGCGGCCTCTAAATCTGTATTGGCCAGAATCAAGGCTGCAACCTGTTCTTCAAAGGATGCGATTTGGTTTGCCTGTTCTTCGGCTTGGATTTGTGCCGCACTTAGCGCACCAGATAGGGTTGCCACCCTTTGTTCCAATTCCGATGTTCGCCGTTCTTCCAAACCCAAAGCATCGGATAATGTATTGACCTGCGCATTGAGGGCGTTGAGTTCGCTATCCTGGCTATTTATTCGTTCTGATAGGATAAATTGCACGATCATAAAGATTGACAAAACAAAAATCATCACCATCAAAAGCGAGGTGATCGCGTCAACAAACCCGGGCCAGATTGATCCGGAAAATCGTCCCCCCGCGCGGCGTTGAAACGCCATTTTTGGTTACTCCTGCCTGCCGCCACGCAACCGGCCCTGGGGCGTGCGGTCGCGTGTGTCGCGGCTGGGGCGTGCCATGCGCGTTAGATCCTGTAAGGCAAGCGTAAGTTGGGAAATATCTGTGCGCAGGGCCTCTAGATCGCCCCCGCGTTCTAGGCCCAGTTCTTCGTAAATTTTCAAAAGCTGCACATCAATCGACCTGAGGCGCATCCGGCTTTCTTCGTCCGCACCGGCCCCTTCGTTAGAGGATTCTAAAGCCTTTGAAAGCCTGTCTTGCGATGCGGCCAGGCGTTGCGCGGCCTTTATGGGGCCGGGCCCCATTTTTTGAGCCATGTCTTTGAATGTATGTGCCAAATCCACAACCCGTTTTTCCGTTTCGGCGCGCCGAGCTTCGGACTGTGAAAAAAGCGATTGCAACGTTTCCATTTGATCGACCATATGATCAAGCACTGTGGAAATCGCGTTACGGTCGATACCACCGCCGCCTTCGGCCGCGTCGCCCGATGAAAAGTTCACGCGTGTGATTGACGCAAGCCATTCTTCAAGACCCTGATAAAACCGATTTTGGCCGTGGCCAGCGTATAATTCTAACAACCCCACAACCAATGAACCGGCCAATCCCAACAGGGATGACGCAAAGGCCGTGCCCATGCCGCCCAACTGATCCTCAAGCCCGTCCATCAAACGGGTAAAAACGGCCAATCCTGCCTCACCCTCGCTGGGCTGCAAATTACGAATTGTTTCCACAACCGCAGGTACTGTTGTGGCCAGACCAAAAAATGTGCCCAATAGACCCAGAAAAATCAAAAGATTGGCGATATAGCGTGTGATTTCACGGCTTTCTTCCATCCGAGAGCCAACCGAATCAAGGATTGATCGCGCTGATGGGCCGGTGATTTGCATTCGGCTGCCCCAGACGCGGGCGATGCCGGTCATTGACGCCAGCAGCCGGGGCGGGGGGCCAATGTCATCCCCTGCGCGGGCGCGCGAGGCATCTTCGATCCACGAAATAGAAGAAAAAAGTTGCGACACCTGAACAAATGTGGCCAACACACCGACAATAAAAACCAGGCCAATCGCCCCATTCAAATAAGGGCTTGATAAAAAAACAGGTTCTACTTGTGGCCAAATAAAAAAACCGCCAATGCCAACGGCGCCACAAATAATCAACATCAACAAGATCTGTTGTGTTGGTTTGGTGATGCGGGGCACGGTGGCCCGTTCGGTTTTGCGCGCCATGGCCGGTATTGCCGTGATTATGTTTCGATTTACGATCTAATTGCCCATCGTCGAAAGCCAATGAACAAACTGCATCCCATTTTTAGAAACAGTCTTTATGTTCTATCAACCCGTTCAAATCGTCGCGAACATGGCGTAATTCGGTCAAATAAAAGGCGATTTTGTTGTGCGTTTTGACCCCCGCCGATTTTTGAAAACCGGCGGCAATCATTTGTTGCATTCGGCACGATTATTATCAATCACGCTTCGGTGTCTTGGCCCGTTGTTTGATCAACCATTTTCATCGCCAACCGCACCTTGCCGCGATTATCAAAGCCCAGCAGCTTCACCCAAACCTCTTGACCTTCTTTCAACACGTCAGAGGGATGATTAAGTCGGCGGTTTTCGATTTGACTGACGTGCACCAATCCGTCGCGTTTGCCAAAGAAATTCACAAAGGCACCAAAATCAACGATTTTTACAACCTTACCCCTGTAAATGCCGCCTTCTTCGGGTTCGGCCACGATGGCATGGATCATATCGCGGGCCTTTTGTATCGATTCTCCGTTGGGTGAGGCAATTTTTACAGTGCCATCGTCGTTAATATCCACCTTCGCGCCCGAGGTCTCCACGATTTCACGGATAACTTTGCCCCCCGATCCAATCACTTCGCGGATTTTATCGGTGGAAATTTGCATTGTTTCAATGCGTGGGGCATGAGCGGAAAAACCACTTGCCGAAGATACAGCAGTGGCCATTTCGCCTAAGATATGCATCCGTCCCTCCTTGGCTTGCGATAGGGCCTTTTCCATGATTTCAGGGGTGATCCCCGCAACCTTTATATCCATTTGCAGTGACGTGATTCCATGTTCGGTGCCGGCAACCTTGAAATCCATATCGCCCAGGTGATCTTCATCCCCTAAGATATCGGTTAAAATGCCGTAGGCTCCGCCTTCTTCTAAAACCAGACCCATGGCAACCCCGGCAACCGGTGCTTTTA
>CALFSY010000027.1 GCA_937916365.1 uncultured Jannaschia sp.
GGTGCATCGGGGGTGGGCGCGCGCGGGTCAACCCATGTTAGGTTCCCCACCCCGCCCAAGTTTAACACCGCAATGGGGTCTGTGACACCAACATATCGCGCAAGTGCCCAATGGTAAAACGGGGCAAAAGGCGCGCCTTGGCCCCCCTGCGCCATATCCGCCGATCGGAAATCCCACACCACGGGCACGCCCAATGCGGCGGCCAATCGCGGGCCATTACCCGCCTGATGGGTGCGCGCGTTATTGGGGTCATGGGCCAGGGTTTGGCCGTGAAATCCGATCGCCTGCGCCGCCAGTTCGGCCATCGCCTCGATATGTGCGGTTTCCACAACCGCCGTGGCCGCCGCCACCCCCGCCGCGCCGGGCCAACGCCCCAATGCAGCGCGCAGGGTCGCGCGCTCTGCGTGGGAATAGGCCCGATACCTTGTTTCACCAAACCCATGGATTATGATACCATCGGTTTCAATAACCGCCACATCAACCCCATCCAACGATGTGCCCGACATCGCGCCTGCCACCCGTATCATCGACATCGTGTTGCCCTTTTCCTTTATGATCTTACCAGATATAGCGTTTCTTTAATTTTAACCATGGACCACATTACCCATGACCTACCACCCCAAATCTGAATTTTTGCGTCTTATAATCGAACGCGGGTTTTTGGCCGATTGCACCGATCTGCAAGGGTTGGATGCGCAGCTTTTGCAGGGGCCGGTCACCGCGTATATTGGTTATGACGCCACGGCACAGTCGCTGCATGTGGGGCATTTGTTGAACATCATGCTGTTGCGGTGGTGGCAAAAAACCGGCAACCGGCCCATCACATTGATGGGCGGTGGCACGACCAAGGTGGGCGATCCCAGTTTCCGTGCCGATGAACGCCCGCTTTTGGGGGCCGATCAGATTGATGCAAACATCGCCGCGATGCAGGCCGTGTTTGGCCGTTACCTGAACTATGGCGATGGGGCGACATCGGCGGTGATGCTAAACAATGCCGCATGGTTGGATAACCTAAACTACCTTGATTTTCTGCGCGATATTGGCCGCCACTTTTCGGTGAACCGGATGCTAAGTTTTGAATCGGTCAAATCACGGATTGACCGTGAACAAAGCCTTAGCTTTCTGGAATTCAACTATATGATCCTACAAGCCTATGATTTTTTGGAGCTCAGCCGCCGCGAGAATTGCGTATTACAAATGGGCGGGTCGGATCAATGGGGCAATATCGTAAACGGTGTTGACCTGACCCGCCGTGTGCTGGGTCGCGAAATTTATGGGCTGACCACGCCGTTGTTGACCACATCAGACGGGCGCAAAATGGGCAAATCCCAAGGTGGCGCGGTATGGTTAAACGAAAACCTGTTATCACCTTATGAATTTTGGCAATTCTGGCGCAATACGACCGATGCCGATGTAGGCCGGTTTTTAAGGCTTTATACCGAATTGCCCATCGACGAATGCAACCGTTTGGGCGCGTTAGAGGGTGCCGAAATCAACGAGGCCAAAATTATTTTGGCCGGTGAGGTCACGGCCCTATTGCACGGCGTTGAGGCCGCAAAAACGGCCACGGCCACGGCGCGTGCGGTTTTTGAACACGGCGATGTTGGCGACGATCTGCCCACGTTGACAGTGGGTAAACATGAAATTGGCGATGGTGTTTCGATTGTGCAGCTCTTGACCCGAACGGGATTGGCTAAATCGGGCAAAGACGCCAAACGTTTGATTGCCGATAATGGCGCGCGGCTAAACGATGCGCCTCTAACCGATGCGGGGCTGATGATCGCGGTGGGCGATTTGGATCAACCGCTAAAGCTGAGCGCGGGAAAAAAACGCCACGCCTTGGTGGTATTGGCCAAATAACCCGTTGTCGCATAACTGGGCTTGCGCCCCGAAACGGCGTTGCCTATTGCGCAGGCTATGCCTAACCATTCCACTGTTTCTACACATGCACATCACGAACGCCTGCTCATCATTGATTTCGGTAGCCAGGTAACGCAACTGATTGCGCGGCGGTTGCGCGAATTGCACATTTACTGCGAAATTCATCCGTTTCAGCGCATTACCGAAACCTTTCTGTCCGAATTTGCACCCAAAGCGGTGATTTTGTCCGGCGGTCCAGCCAGCGTGACAGAATCCGACGCCCCACACCCCCCCCAAATTTTGTTTGATCTTGGTATTCCCGTTCTAGGTATTTGTTACGGTCAACAAGTGATGATGCACATGTTGGGGGGAAAGGTTGTGCGCCACGACGGCGCCGCCGAATTTGGCCGTGCACAGGTGGCGCCGATGGATAAATCGCTGCCCCTGTTACAAGGTTGGTTTGCAGACGGGCCCGAACAGGTGTGGATGTCCCATGGGGATCAGGTTAGCGAAATCGCACCTGGTTTTGGGGTTTATGGTGCCTCACCCAACGCGCCTTTTGCGGTAATCGCCGATACAAAACGGCGGTTTTTCGGCGTTCAATTCCACCCAGAGGTCCACCATACGCCCCATGGGCGAACGTTATTTGAAAACTTTGTGCACCTTGCTGGGTTTTCCGGGGATTGGACCATGGCCGATTACCGCAACGATGCAATCGCCCGTATCCGCGAACAGGTGGGCGATGCCAAAGTCATCTGCGGCTTATCAGGCGGTGTTGATAGCGCGGTAACGGCAGTTTTGATTCACAAAGCGATTGGTGACCAACTGACCTGTATTTTTGTGGACCATGGGTTATTGCGCCATGGCGAAGCGCCCGAGGTCGTGACCATGTTTCGCGATCACTATGACATACCGCTTATACATGCCGATGAAAGCGCCCGTTTTTTAACCGCCCTTGCGGGTGTGACCGACCCAGAGGCAAAGCGTAAAATTATCGGCAAACTGTTCATTGATGTATTCCAAGACTATGCACGCACCATCGACGGTGCCGCGTTTTTGGCCCAAGGCACGCTTTACCCCGATGTGATCGAATCGGTAAGCGTTTCGGGCGGCCCGTCGGTTACGATCAAATCGCACCATAATGTTGGCGGCCTGCCCGAAAAAATGGGGTTAAGGTTGATTGAACCCTTACGCGCGCTTTTCAAAGACGAGGTGCGCGAATTAGGGCGCACCCTTGGCCTTGCCGACAGTTTTATCGGGCGTCATCCATTTCCCGGCCCTGGCCTGGCGATCCGTTGCCCCGGGGAAATCACGCACGAAAAGCTCGATATTCTGCGCAAGGCTGATGCGATATACATCGACCAAATTCGCAAACATGGCCTTTATGATGCGATATGGCAGGCCTTTGTCGTATTATTGCCGGTGCGCACAGTGGGCGTTATGGGCGATGGGCGCACATATGATTATGTTTGTGCCTTGCGGGCCGTGACATCGGTGGATGGGATGACCGCCGATTATTATCCATTCCCCCATACGTTTTTAAGCGAAACCGCAACGCGCCTTGTGAATGAGGTAAAGGGTATTAACCGCGTGACGTATGACATTACCTCAAAACCCCCAGGCACGATTGAGTGGGAGTAAGTTTGAAGGCATAAACCATTTTTTCAAACGTTAATAAACTCACACAAAACTTTCACAAAAATCAAAAAGTACTGTGCTTCAATGGCTTGCTGTGTAGAGTTGCACAGAAAGTTACACAAACGTGTAGCTACTGAAAATCGTAGTAATTCGGAGCGTATGATTGCCGCTTAAGAAGAAGCGGTTTGGCGATGAAGGGTTGAGGTTTTCGCGGCTAACAAACGGTTCGTCCGCGCTCGACCATAGTGCTAAGGACCTCATCTGGGTCGCGTTTCCACCAGTTCCCGGCTGAGAAAATCTCAACTTCGTTTAGCCCTGTGAAACCCACCGCTTCAACCTCTCGCCGGATCCCGGCGATGTCTATGATCCCGTCTCCCATCATGCCACGATCAAGGAGAAGATCGTTTGTCGGCACCAACCAATCGCATAGGTGGAATGCGAGCATACGGGCCTTTGTCGCACGCTTTATTTGATCGAAGAGTTCAGGGTCCCACCAAACATGGTAGACGTCGCAGGCTACCCCGATCGCTCCTGATTGTTCTGGATCGAGAGCATCGCATATATCGAGCGCTTGCCGCATTGTATTAACACATGCACGGTCTGCTGCATACATAGGATGCAGCGGTTCGATCGCGACAGGCATCTGGGCCTGTCTGGCATAGTCCAATGTTTGCCTCAGCCCATCTTCAACCAATTGACGCGCTGCGTGAATGTCCGTGGAACCTATTGAAAGGCCACCAACAACCATCACAAGGCAGGCAGCGCCTAACGCGACAGCTTCATCGACCGCACGTTTGTTGTCATCGATGACCGCATCGGTGAGCGATCCTTGCTCTGTGAACCAACCTCCGCGGCACAAACCGCTCACGGTCAAGCCAGAGTCTCGGACCATTCTGGACCTGTCGCGGTTTGATGCCGCTCCTTTGATAGCATTTATTGCAGCAAA
>CALFSY010000028.1 GCA_937916365.1 uncultured Jannaschia sp.
GGCCGCATTATCGGGGGCGTCTTCCTCCAAGGCCGTGGGCTGTTGTCCGTGGTGTTGCACCGATAACAGAAAATGTGCGGTGTTGGCCGCGTCATCGGGATGATCGGTTAATCTAAACCGCACACCAGGGAATAAATGGGGACTGTTGGTTTGCCCCGTGCCGGTGGTCGCCTCTACCCGCACGGCTTCCATCCGGTGGCGCACAAAATGTTCACCTACGCGGGCGGGGTCTTTGTAACGACCAGGGTAGGCATAAAGCGGGTAACGATCCGCTGTGCCGTTGTTTTCCCCCCGCGCGCGGGTTCGGTGCAAGCCCCCCTGCGGATGGTAAAAGGTATAGTCGTCCATGTCATAGGCCGTTGATTTAATCTTTTCGCGGTGGGTAAACGCGCTGACCCAAACCTCACGGCTTTGGCCCCCTGGTGTGGCGTTATAGGGTAGGGTGGCGGCATGATCGGCCACCGGTGTGGCCAAGGGATCGTCAGAGAGGGTCATCGTGCTGCCCTCGTGCCGGTGCGTCCAATACCAGAAGATGCCTTCTTCATTTAACAACCGCCGCACGAACGCATAGGCCGTTTCGTTATATTGGCAGCAGTATTCGCGAGCTTCATGGGGGCCGGTCAATGCCCACGCGACGTCTTCAATGCCATGATCGGCCAATACCTCGGCCACAATGTTCGGCACGTTGGTGTCCTGATAAATCCGGCAATCGGAGGTTTGGGTCAACCGATAGAGTGGTGGACGCAGGGTAAGGGTATAAAACGTGCGTCTGATCCCACTATCACCACGTTCGGCGGTTTCAACAATGCCACTAAAATATCGTGGGGCGGTGTATTTGGGATGCACCGATAGCGTTGCGGGGGTGTCGATTAAAGCATGTAGATCAACCACCGGATCGTCACTGGCCAGTGCCACCTGCACCGCATACAGCCCGTTAATGTCTTCCGTCGCGTCAAACGACACCACTGTCCACGACCCAACACGCGCCTCAAACCCAAACGCTAAATCCTGCGCTTGTAAAAAATAGGAAATATTGTCTATTAAACGATCATATGCCATAGTTATGGTTACCAAAATGTTATTGTGCCTTAATGATTGAAGTCACTGCTAAAAGTCCATCGAATGTATTTTTAGAATGGCGATATGATGGTGTGCAAAATCGCCTTCAATCGACATTGAAACAAAATTGTGAACGTGCTTCATGATACCCTTTCAATACAAGGGTTAGATAGTTGCTATGAAAGCGTCAGCTATCTTGACGTAGCGGGCGATAGTTCGTTTGTCTCAGGCGAATTCTTGCCCAATGCGATTTCAACTTAAACTATTGATGGTAAAATATACTTTAAGCATATTTGTTTGATTCGATATAATTTGTGTGTTGGGGTTTCAAAAAATACTTTCCGCGCATCTAGATTGCAGATCATCCCATGCGTCTGGGGGATGCAACGGGGGCTTTGCCCCCTTGCGTTAGAGGGTGGGTGTGTATGACACCCGCACACATCTTGCGCGTAGCGCATATTTATCGGGGCGTGTTCCTGGCGTGGGGGGTATTGGGGCACAACGCCCACCCTCGGCCTGCGATGGTATGGTTGGCCGAGAAAATGTTGATTTTGTGCGGCATATGTGTCAATATAATTCTAAGATATGGGAGGCGATCTTGCGATTGGTGACAGTTCGCCCCATGTCGGTGATGTGGATATTTTATCCCCCCGCTTAGGCTATAGGCGAAAAAAGCATGGGGGCATATCCCCCGCCCGTTGCGCACCTTTCATACGGGTCTGTTTATATCAGACCTGCCGCCGGGCCACCCGTTTCCAATTCAAACCCAAAAAGAGGCTGGCCTGGCATCGGCCAGAGTGTGACCTATTATGCCCCCCGATCTGACCAAATACCGCGCTTATGTTGATCATTTTGATCTGACCCAGGACCAAAAAGACGATCTGATCCAAACCCTGTATGCTATGATGCAAAACCGCGTTGCCTGTGCTTTTGGCCGCGATAGCGTGCAGTTGGCACGCAACACCCCCGATGTGATAGACTTGATTGCGGCAGAGGTTGATGATCTTGCCACGTGTTGTGACCCCCTTCCAAACCAAACAGAAAGGAATGCCCATGAATGAATCCAATAAATCGACTAAACCCACGATAGATAGGCCCCCAAGACCGGCGGTGATTTATTGCCGCGTGTCGTCTAAA
>CALFSY010000029.1 GCA_937916365.1 uncultured Jannaschia sp.
CAAATGGCACATGGCACTTCAACGACGATAGTTCCGGTTTGGACCCAGCGATTGACATCATGAATGCGCCCAGTGGGGTGTATGATATATGGGTCGGCACGTATGGCGGCGACGCGTGTGAAGTTACGTTGACGATGGAAACGACGAACTAACCCAGTGTTGTTTGAACATACCTACCGTCTTTCGATGCTCTATGCCTAACTTTTGGTAGCTGTTGAATGCATCACAGGAAACTGCGCTAAGAAAGGCGCCCAAGGTTCGGGCGCCGCGCGTTGGCCCGAAATCCATTGATAAAGATCCAAATCGGATTCGCCCAAAATTGTTTCAAACACATCAAGGGTTCGTTCATCGGCCTGTGCCAGATGTGCATCGGCCCATTGCCCCAAGATCAAATCCATTTCTCGTGTGCCACGATGCCACGCGCGCATACGCAGACGTTTTATCCGAATTTCCCGCGAATCATTCGGCGTTGTCATTCCGCAGCCGCCGTTTGTTTTGCGAATGCAATGCGGAAACGTTTTTCCAACCGTCCCATACGTTCGGCCAAACGGGCCTGATCGACGCGCATCGCCCGCAATTCAGCCAAAAGCGCGGTTAAATCATCAGGCAAAGTTTCCGGTATATCGGGGGTGTCCAAGCCATCACCCGCCCCCGATAATAACCACATGATGGAAACGCCTAAAATCCCCGCCAGCATCTGTAATTTGTTGGCTCGCGGTTCGGATTGGTCATTTTCCCAGGCGCGGATCGTATTCACCATAACGCCCAAACGTCGTGCTAATTCAGCCTGGCTTAGGCCCGTGGCTTCACGCGCGCCGGTCATTCGATCACCAAAAGTTGTGGCATCGGCATCATACCAATTTGGCCCTTGTGGCAGACTGTCGGGGGATTTGGTGATTTCGGTCATGATCTCTTTCGTTTCTTGGCTTGATTGCCCCGTGCGCGAAGCCTAATCAAGGGGTATTCTTTCCGTAATCGGACCCTAACGTGCGTAGGGTCTGCCTAGTTTGGAGCGACGCAATGCCATTTCTTTCCGACACATTGGCCCGTGTAAAGCCCTCGCCCACGATTGCGGTCACTGATTTGGCCGCTCAGTTACGGGCAGCAGGCCAAGATGTGATCGGCCTCGGCGCGGGGGAGCCTGATTTTGACACCCCGCAAAATATAAAAGATGCCGCCAAAGCGGCCATTGATGCAGGGCGCACCAAATATACGGCCCCCGATGGCATTGCAGAATTGAAAACCGCAATCTGCGCCAAATTCAAACGTGATAATGCGCTTGATTACACACCGGCGCAAGTTTCGGTTGGGGCAGGGGGCAAACAGATTTTGTATAATGCGTTGATGGCAACGTTGAACCCGGGCGATGAAGTTATCATTCCCGCCCCGTATTGGGTAAGCTATCCTGATATGGTGCTGCTGGCCGGAGGCACACCCGTTGTTGCCGAAACACAGGCGCAAACGGCCTATAAGTTAACGCCCGAACAGCTTGACGCTGCGATTACCCCCAAAACAAAATGGTTTATCTTTAACTCGCCCTCCAACCCCACCGGTGCCGCGTATACAGCGGCCGAGCTTAAGGGGTTGACCGATGTGTTGATGCGCCATCCGCATGTATGGGTGATGACCGATGATATGTATGAACACTTGGTCTATGATAACTTTGATTTTGTGACACCGGCCCAGATTGAACCTGGGCTTTATGACCGCAC
>CALFSY010000030.1 GCA_937916365.1 uncultured Jannaschia sp.
TAAATGGACATAACGCCCCAATGCTTTCCTTTATACTTGACAAGTCCTTAAAATAAGGTTAAGAAATAACTTAATTTTATAAATTATATTCTAAATCTATTTTGAAAAGGCTATTTATATGTTCAAGTCGTGGCAATTACGTGCGATCCGCGAAGCAAAAGGATGGTCGCAAGGCCAACTGGCTAAACGCGCATATGTCACGCAACCCACCATTTCCGCCTTGGAAAAAGGCACAGGCCAAGATGCCAATATCAAAACCATTCACGCTATTATCAATGCGTTTGAAGCAGAGGGGTTTTATTTTACTCACAATGGGATTGAATATCGAACGACCAATACGTTTACGATGGAGGGTGAGGATGTTTATTTGCGTCTTTTGCACCACGCCACTGAAGCGTTAGAGGCCGGGCAAACATTTTTTAAGAGCGGGGCGAATGAACGGCGGTCTTCCCCGGCGGTGATTGCACAGTTAGAGGCAATGCGCGTCAAGGGTATTGTGACCCGATCTCTGATGCAGCCTGGCGATACCTATTTAATGGGGGCATTAGACGACTATCGCTGGATGGATGACGCGCTTTACACCAAAGGGGATGTGAAAGTGATCTATGCCCACCGCGTGGCGTATTTAGTTAGTTGGGCCGATCCCCCTAAATTGATCGTGATTGAGGATACCTTGATCGCCGAAGACGCCAAACGGGTATTTGAGTATCTGTGGCGACATTCCGATAAACCCAGTCACAGTGATGCGCCCACACGCTTTGCGGGGGTGGATCATGGCTAAAGCAAAAGCCGCTGGCTCAAAGGCCAGATGGCGTTCCTTGACCGGTGGTTTGGGCTACATGGGCATTAGCCTTAAGAGCCGCCTGCACACCGGTGCGGGATTGGCGGCAATGGTGGAGTGGATTCTACAAACGGGGCGGTTTGAACGCCTACGGATTGGCTTGTCCGATACGCTCAACCGCCACAATATCGCGCACGAGCAGAGCATAAGCCTGACAGAAGCGTTTCAGATTGCCACACAGCAGGGCAATCTGTGGCTGGACGAAAACCGCGCAACGCTGGCGCAGATAACCATCCCCACAGAGTTCGTCCGCTGGTCGTTTTGGCTGGAAACTCATGCCGTAGAGGTGGCGCAAAACAAAGC
>CALFSY010000031.1 GCA_937916365.1 uncultured Jannaschia sp.
CGCAAATGATTGGTAACCGAGCTTGACAATTTGTCACCGTCACGATTGTTGACCAATGCTTCAATGGCGGGTTCGTGGCTTAATACATTTTCCACATCGGATATTCCAATTTCCTCAATCTGGCTGGTAAATGCCAAACGACGGATTGTGTTTTCAAGCTGCCGCACATTGCCGGGCCAAGAATAGGCGCGGATAATTTCCATCGCCTTGGGCGAAAGCCGCCGCGCCGATATACTGTCGCGTTCCGTGCGTGCCATAAAATGATGGGTCAGCAGGGGAATATCCTCTACCCTTTCGCGTAACGACGGCACGGGGATTGTAACACCGCCCAAGCGATAAAAAAGGTCTTGGCGAAATGCCCCTGCCTCCATCTTTTCGGTTAAATCTTTTTGGCTACTCGCCATGATACGCGGCGGCATATCGGCCACTGTGTCAAGCATCCGCACAACTTTGCCCTGCGCGTCGTGGTCTAAATCGCCAACCTCATCAAACAAAATTGATCCACTTTTCGCGCGCGCCATAATGGTCGGGGCGCCATCGGGGCCATCTAAATCGCGCGGCTCAACCACAATGAAAGGCAAACCGCGCCGATCGGAAAAATCGTGAATGACGCGCGCGATCAGGCTTTTGCCCGTGCCGCTTTCGCCGGTGATGAGAACTGTAAGGTCTATGTTAATAACCCGCGCCACCAAACGATAGAGCGCCTGCATCACCGCCGTGCGCCCCACCAACGGCAAATCTTCGTGCAAGGGGGGGGCCAAATCATTGGCCGGTGCGGGTGGATTGATGCGGCGTTTCACATCCAGCGCACGGGCCGCACGTTTCATCAAATCGGGCAAATCAAACGGTTTGGGCAGATAATCATATGCCTCTGATTCCATGGCTTGGATCGCTGTTTTAATTGTGTTTTGGGCCGAAATAATGATAACCGGTAACCCAGGGCGCCGTTCGGTGATCCGTGGTAAAGTGTCAAGCCCATTGCCATCGGGCATGACAACATCTGAAATTATTAGGTCGCCTTTGCCTTCCTCCACCCACCGCATCAGCGTTATCAGACTTGAGGTTGCGTGCACCCGGCATCCGGCCCGTGTCAAAGCCTGGGTTAAAACAGTGCGGATGGTGCGATCATCATCCGCGACAAGCACGGTACCGTCCATAACTTAATACCCCCCGAAATGTGAAAATAAATACAGTATCATACAGCGTTATCTTTCAACGCGACAGGCAACGATATGCGAAAAATTGTGTGTCCTGGTATACTGTCAACCACGATCCATCCGTCGTGATCGGCAATGATTTTTGACACGAGCGCAAGGCCCAACCCCTTTCCATGATCATGGCCGGCAACAAAAGGTTCAAA
>CALFSY010000032.1 GCA_937916365.1 uncultured Jannaschia sp.
TGAACCTCCCAAGCTGAAAAACATTCGCAGGGTAAGGGAACCCCCGTTGTGTCCAAGGCACGCATTCTGTCTTCGATCATGCCCGAAGTGCGACCGATTTTCACCAATCCAGGCATGGCGCGATTTGTTAGAACATAAATGATTTCTGACATATCATTAAATCCTAAAGCGGTATATTATCATGTTTCTTCCACGGGCGGGTCTGTTGTTTCCCGCGCAGCATGGTGAATGCACGGCACACGCGGCGGCGGGTGGAATGGGGTTGGATCACCTCATCAATAAATCCCCGTTCGGCGGCCACAAACGGGTTGGCGAATCGCGCCTCGTATTCCGCGGTGCGTTCCGCAGTTTTTTCCGTATCGCCTAAATCAGCGCGGTGTAAAATCTCTACCGCGCCCTTGGCCCCCATTACCGCGATTTCCGCCGTGGGCCAGGCGTAATTCACATCCGCCCGCACGTGTTTTGAGGCCATCACATCATACGCCCCACCATAGGCCTTGCGCGTGATGACCGTGACCTTGGGCACTGTCGCCTCCCCATACGCGAACAATAGTTTGGCGCCGTGTTTTATGACACCGCCGTGTTCTTGGGCCACGCCGGGCAAAAAACCCGGCACATCGACCAGCGTTAGGATGGGAATTTGAAAACAATCGCAAAACCGCACAAACCGCGCGGCCTTGCGGCTGGCGTCGATATCCAACACGCCGGCTAAAACCATGGGTTGATTGGCGACCACGCCCACCGTGTGCCCCTCTAACCTTATGAAACCGGTGATGATGTTGCCCGCAAAATCAGCTTGAAGTTCGTAAAAATCGCCTTCATCGGCGACCTTTACGATCAGTTCTTTTATATCATAGGGGGTGTTAGGGTTTTCGGGGATCAACGTGTCAAGGCCGTATTCCACGCGCGCGGGATCATCGTAAAACGGGCGATAGGGCGGTTTTTCGCGGTTGGACAGCGGCAAAAAATCAACCAAGCGGCGCATTTCGCAAAGCGCGTCAAGATCATTGTCGAACGCGCCATCGGCGACCGCGCTTTTGCGAGTGTGGGTGGTGGCGCCGCCCAAATCCTCGGCCGTGACTTGTTCGTTCGTCACGGTTTTAACCACATCGGGGCCGGTCACAAACATATACGACGTATCGCGCACCATAAAAATAAAATCGGTCATCGCGGGCGAATACACCGCCCCGCCAGCGCAGGGGCCCATAATTACACTGATCTGCGGGATCACGCCCGAGGCCTCGATATTGCGTTGAAAAATCTCGGCATAGGCGGCAAGGGATGCCACGCCCTCTTGAATCCGGGCGCCGCCGGAATCGTTGATACCAATGACTGGGGCGCCATTTTGCAGGGCCATATCCATGATTTTGCATATTTTTTGGCCATGCGTTTCCGACACTGACCCGCCCAGTACGGTAAAATCCTGCGAAAACACATAAACCATCCGCCCGTTGATCGTGCCCCATCCGATAACCACACCGTCGCCCGGGGGTTTTGTGGCCTGCATCCCGAAATCGGTGCACCGATGGGTGACAAACATGTCGAATTCTTCAAAACTGCCTTCATCCAGCAACACTTCAATCCGTTCGCGCGCGGTTAGTTTGCCCTTGGCGTGCTGTGCATCAATGCGGCTTTGCCCTCCGCCCAGGCGGGCCGCCGCGCGGCGTTGGTCAAGTTGATGCAGAATATCATTCATGGTTGGTCCTTTTTGCCGCATATATCGGTTACAGATCAAAATGTTATCAGCATCGCCCACCAAATGCCATGCCCCAAAACCCGCCGGACCTATTGGGCGGATCATATACAACCCTATACAATCGGGCTGGACGTTGCCGCACCATGGGCGTAGCCCCGTGTTATGACATCCAATCCCGATGTGCGATTTTTGGATCGCACCACCCCGCCCCATATTGCCACGTTAATTGTTCTGACCGGCCTGGGGGCTTTGTCGATGAACGTCTTTCTGCCGTCGTTGCCGCGGATGACGGAATATTTCCAAACCGATTACCGGTTGATGCAGTTGTCGGTGGCGCTGTATCTGGCGGTGAATGCTGCTTTACAAATCGTGATCGGCCCGGTGTCCGACAGGTTTGGGCGGCGACCGGTTTTGTTGGCCTCAATCATCTTGTTTTTATGTGCCACACTGGGGTGCATTGTTGCCCCCACGGTCGAGGTGTTTTTGGCCTGTCGTATGATGCAGGCGGTGATCATTGGCACCCTGGTTTTAGGGCGGGCCGTGGTGCGCGACATGTATCCCCGCGACCAAGCCGCCAGCCAGATCGGCTATGTCACAATGGGGATGGCGGTGGTGCCCATGATCGGCCCGGCCATTGGCGGGGTCTTGGACGAAACCTTTGGGTGGCAGGCAAACTTTTGGTTGCTGATCCTTATCGGGGTATTGGTTTTCGGGCTGACGTGGGCGGATTTGGGTGAAACCAACCGGGGCACGTCGCCATCATTCAAAGCGCAATTTGCACAATATCCGGAACTGTTCGCCTCGCGACGCTTTTGGGGGTATAGCCTGGCCGCGGGGTTTGCCGCCGGTGCTTTTTTCGCCTATCTGGGCGGGGCACCATTTATCGGGTCTGAAATCTTTGGTTTAACCGCCTCGGCATTGGGGTTCTTTTTTGGGGCACCTGCGTTGGGCTATTTCTTTGGAAATTGGATTTCGGGTCGTTTTTCCGCGCAGGTTGGCATCAATCATATGGTGTTGTGGGGCACGGTATTATCGGCGGGCGGGTTGTTTGTGGCCCTGGTTTTATTCTTGGCCGGTCTACAAACGCCCTTGGTCTTTTTTGGGTTCATGACGTTTGTGGGGCTGGGCAATGGCATGGTGTTGCCCAATGCCATTTCAGGCACACTATCGGTCCGCCCGCATTTGGCCGGCACCGCCAGCGGGCTGGGCGGCGCGATTATGATCGGCGGCGGCGCAACACTATCTGCGCTGGCCGGAACGTTATTAACCGGGGATAATGGGGCGCTGCCCCTGATTTGGATTATGCTAACCACCTCTGTCTGCAGCGTTGTGGCCATTGTTTACACAATTTGGCGTGAAAGACGGGTCACAAATGGCTAAGCTATCACCAAAACACATTGATTTCGATCAAGAGTTGACGCTGATTAGGTGCGGTTTCTAAATATAATCTTTGATCAAACGTTCAAACACAAAAGGTGCCCTATGGAAATGAACGCCACAAAAACCATCGCCGCCGATCGGGCCACCGTGTGGGCGGCCCTAAACGATGCCCAAGTGTTAAAAGCCTGTATCCCGGGGTGTGAAGAAATGACAGGCACACCGGAAGAAGGGTTTTCAGCCGTTGTGAAACAAAAGGTAGGCCCCGTAAGGGCAACGTTTCGCGGGGCCGTGACATTATCGGATATTGTGCCTGGCGAAAGCTATACCATCGCCGGCGAAGGCAAAGGCGGGGTTGCCGGCTTTGCAAAAGGCATGGCCAAAGTTGTGTTAAACGATGCAGAGGGCGGCACCGACCTACACTATGAGGTCGATGCAAAAGTGGGCGGAAAACTGGCGCAGTTGGGGTCGCGCTTGATCGACAGTTTCGCCGCAAAAATGGCCGATCAGTTTTTTGAACGTTTTCAGGCCCATATGGAAGGCCATGAAAACGATCAAAGAAATGGCGAAACCGACGCCCCCCAACCATTGACTTAAAGGTTTAATGATACCCATCATCCAAAGTGCGCCAGGGGGAAGTTTATGAAATACTTTCCCTAATCCGCCGTCAAAAGCGGGGGTTTTTTCGTGCCGATTTTTAGGGTGCTTTGTGGATCAATCTGCAGGTCGATTTCGCCATCCTTTATCCCCACAATGACATTGCCGCCCTTGGTCAGGGCACCGAATAACAATTCTTCTGCCAGTGGTTTTTTGATGTGTTCCTGGATCATTCGTGCCAAGGGACGGGCGCCCATTTTGTCGTCATAACCTTTGTGCGCCAACCATTCGGCGGCGGGTTTGGTTAACTCAATCGTAACATTGCGATCGAGAAGTTGGGCCTCAAGCTGTAGAACGAATTTTTCCACCACCTGCAAAATAACCTCACCCGCAAGGGGGGCAAAGCTGATGACTGCGTCAAGCCGGTTGCGGAATTCGGGCGTAAACGTGCGTTCGATTGCGGCGGTATCTTCGCCTTCGCGCCGCGTGCGGCCGAACCCGATTGCCGCTTTCGATTGCTCGATGGCACCGGCATTCGATGTCATAATCAACACCACATTCCGGAAATTCACCGAACGGCCATTATGGTCGGTCAACGTGCCATGATCCATCACTTGCAACAAAACGTTGAACACGTCCGGGTGTGCCTTTTCGATTTCATCAAGCAACAGCACACAATGCGGGTGCTGATCGACGCCATCGGTCAACAAACCACCCTGGTCAAACCCCACATATCCCGGCGGGGCGCCGATTAGGCGGCTAACGGCATGTTTTTCCATGTATTCTGACATGTCAAAACGCAACAGCTCTACCCCTAATGTGTCGGCAAGTTGTTTGGCGACCTCGGTCTTACCCACGCCGGTTGGCCCCGCAAATAGGTAATTGCCTATCGGTTTTTCCGGTTCGCGGAGGCCCGCACGCGCCAATTTTATGGCCGAGGCCAGCGCTTCGATCGCCTTATCTTGCCCAAACACAACACGCTTGAGCGTGGTTTCAAGGTCTTTCAACACTTCTGCATCGTTTTTCGACACGCTTTTGGGTGGAATGCGCGCGATTTTTGCGATGACGGCCTCAATCTCTTTCACACCGATTGTTTTGCGCCGCTTTGGTTCAACCATCAAGCGTTGGGCTGCGCCGGCCTCGTCAATCACATCGATGGCCTTGTCCGGCAATTTACGATCGTTAATATAACGGGCCGACAATTCAACCGCCGTTTTTATCGCATCCGAGGTGTATTTAACAGCATGGTGATCTTCAAAATATGGCTTAAGACCCGCCAAGATTTTTACGGAATCATCGACCGACGGTTCATTAATATCAATCTTTTGGAAGCGGCGCGATAGGGCACGATCTTTTTCAAAATGCTGCCGGTATTCTTTGTAAGTGGTTGATCCCATGCAACGCAGTTTACCGCCCTGCAGCGCCGGTTTTAGAAGGTTAGAGGCATCCATTGCCCCGCCCGATGTGGCCCCGGCGCCAATTACTGTGTGAATTTCATCAATGAATAAAATGGCATCCGGTTGATCCTCTAATTCCTTTACGACGGCTTTAAGGCGTTCTTCAAAATCACCGCGATAGCGTGTTCCCGCCAACAATGCGCCCATATCAAGCGAATAAATCGTGGCATTTTGCAACACTGCGGGGGTTTCGCCTTCGACAATTTTTTTGGCTAAGCCTTCGGCAATGGCTGTTTTGCCCACGCCGGGATCGCCCACCAAAAGCGGGTTGTTTTTGCGGCGACGGCACAGAACCTGCACACAGCGTTCCACCTCATGCCCGCGTCCGATCAACGGATCAACATCGCCTTGGGTCGCCTTTACATTCAAATCAACACAGTATTTTGAAAGCGCGGTTTCCTTTGGCTTAGCCTCAGCCTCGCCACTATTAGCATCGGCTGCTTGCGCATTTTCACCAGCTTCATCGGCCCCTGTTACGGAGCGATTTTCACCATGAAATGGATCTTTGGCTACACCATGGGCAATGAAATTAACCGCATCATAGCGCGTCATATCCTGTTCTTGCAGGAAATAGGCCGCGTTTGATTCGCGTTCGGCAAAGATGGCGACCAACACGTTGGCGCCCGTTACCTCGGATCGGCCCGATGATTGAACGTGGATCGCCGCACGTTGCACCACCCGTTGGAACGCTGCGGTTGGCACGGCCTCGGACCCTTCAACATCGGCCTCAAGCGTCGAAAGATCTTGGTCTATGAATTCCATCAATGTTTTGCGTAAAGCGTCCAAATCAACGCCGCAGGCCTGCATGACCTTGCGTGCGTCGGGTTCGTCAACCAACGCGAAAAGCAGATGTTCCAAGGTTGCCAATTCATGGCGCCGCGCGTTGGCATTGGCCAGGGCGGCGTGAATGGCTTGTTCTAGGGTTTTCGAAAAAGATGGCACGATTTGTGCTCCTTTCCTTGATTTATATGGGGGTGAAACGTGTGCGGTGGCACAACATTATCCCCTTTGGACCTACGTATAAACATCGGGGTTTCCGAATATGTTTCAACCCCAAAATAATGTCGCAGACAAGGTATGTGCTAAAACCTGTCTTTACGGGCGCGCAATTCGGCAAAAACCGATGCGGCATCCAATCCCGCCATGCCAAGGCCCGCCGCAATCAAAGGCAGATCCGCCCGCAAAAACGGATTTGTTTCACATTCAACAGACAGGATGGACGGCACAGTAGGTTGACCATGCACCCGCAGTTTGTCGATCGCATCTGCACGAGACTTAAGTGCCGCATTTTCCGGTTCAATGGTTTGTGCAAATCGGGCATTTGTTTGGGTATATTCGTGACCGGAATAGATTTTCGTATCGGGCGACAAGGCCCGCAATTTCAAAAGACTGTTCCACATCATTTTAGCGTCGCCTTCAAACAAACGCCCACACCCCAACGCCATAAGACTGTCACCGGTAAATACGGCCTCTGCCTGGGCGAAATGATATGCAACATGCCCCAATGAATGGCCGGAAACGTCAATCACATCACCCCGAAATTGCCCTATAAAAACGCCGTCACCTTCGGATACAGTATAGTCCAATGCGGGCAAACGATGGGCATCGGCCCGCGCACCCCAAACCTTTGCGCCCGTTTTTCGACGCAAAGCATCAACATCGGCAATGTGGTCGTGATGATGATGGGTGATTAAAATATCGCTTAATATCCAATCCTGCGCGGCCAAGGCGGCCTCAATCGGGGCGATTTGGGGCACATCAACCACGGCTGTGGCCCCCGTGCCTGGATCGTGAAGCAGATAGGCATAATTATCACTCAGGCAAGGGATGGTCATAATTTCAGCGGCTTGCGGTGTTTCAGGCATGGCAATTCATCCGGGCTTGGGTCACACTTAAATTAAATCTTCGCGCAACCTGGGCCTTTGTGCAATGTATTTGGATGTTTTGGACCTACGCCATTTTTATTATCGCACACGGCTTGGGCGGGTGGCAAAACACGCCATCCGCGAAAGGATGCGCACATTATGGCCTGATGTGACGGCGCAAACATTGGTGGGATTTGGGTTTGCCGCGCCCTTAATGCGCCCCTATCTACAACAGGCACGCCGCACCATCGCCCTTATGCCCGCAGGACAGGGTGTGATGCCCTGGCCGGCACAATTTAGTAATGTTTCGGTTCTATCCCATGAATATCTTTGGCACTTACAAAGTGGCGCGGTGGATCGAATCGTGTGTCTGCACGGGCTTGAAACCTCTGATCATCCTGCGGCCCTTCTTGATGAATGTGCCCGGGTTTTAGGCCCTGGTGGAAAGGCAATTTTCATTGTTCCCAACCGATCCGGTCTTTGGGCCCGGCGCGATGCAACACCCTTTGGGTTTGGGCGGCCCTATTCGCTAAGCCAATTAGAAACACAAATCAAACGTCACGCTTTTACGCCGGAGCGGCACACATCGGCACTTTTCCTACCGCCCAGTGAGCACCGTTTCTGGCTACGCTCGGCGGATATGATCGAAAAGGTCGGGGTTCGATTATCCCCCATTTATTCCGGCGGCGTGATTCTTTTAGAAGTTTCAAAACAAACATATACCCCCAAGCGCCTTGGCCTGGCCGAACGGGTGCGCCGACCACTCCGCATTTTAGAGGGCAATCCAACCCCTGTGGGTGCCAGCGGGCGCAGGGATGTTCAACCATGATGCAATCAATCCAATACACCGTCCACCGCCGATTAAGGGTATTTGCAGGCGCTTTGATTGCTTTGTTTGACAAATGCCATGGTGACGGGATCTATCTTTCCTTATAAATTATTTTGATAAATCTCGCGAACGCCCCACAACAAAGGAAAATGCCATGACCATGCCAGCGGACGAACCAAGTTTTCGCCAATCCGTCGACTTGATGTTCAATCGCGCGGCAGCGTTAATCCACCTACCGCCTGGGTTGCAGGAAAAAATTCGCGTTTGCAATTCCACCTATACTGTGCGGTTTGGTGTGCGATTGCTGGGGGGCATTCAAACCTTTACCGGCTATCGCACTGTGCATTCGGAACATATGGAACCGGTGAAAGGTGGCATCCGCTATGCGCTAAGCGTTAATCAAGATGAGGTTGAGGCGCTGGCAGCATTAATGACATATAAATGTGCGTTGGTTGAAACACCATTTGGCGGATCGAAAGGCGGGTTGTGTATTGATCCACGCAAGTATGAAGAGGATGAGTTAGAAAAAATCACCCGGCGCTTTGCCTATGAATTGATTAAGCGTGATCTCATCAATCCAAGCCAAAATGTGCCAGCCCCCGATATGGGCACAGGCGAGCGTGAAATGGCCCTGATTGCCGATCAATATGCGCGGATGAACACCACCGATATAAATGCCAATGCCTGCGTCACCGGCAAACCACCCCATACAGGCGGGATCCAAGGCCGGGTCGAGGCCACGGGCCGCGGCGTGCAATACGCGCTGCGCGAATTTTTCCGTTACCCAGACGACGTTGCAAAAACCGGGCTGGCGGGCACGCTAGATGGAAAACGGGTGGTGGTTCAAGGGTTGGGGAACGTAGGCTATCACGCGGCCCTATTCTTATCCCAAGAGGATGGATGTAAAATCACCCACGTGATCGAACGCGACGGCGCCATCGAAAACCAAAACGGGATTGACATTATTGCGCTAAAAGATTGGATTGACACCCATGGCGGCGTGCGCGATTGCCCCTTGGGCACCTATCATGCGGACGGTATGCGAATGCTAGAGGCCGAATGTGACATCCTAATCCCGGCGGCGATCGAAAGCGTGATTACCATGCAAAATGCCGCAGATATCAAAGCGCCATTGATTATTGAGGCCGCAAACGGGCCAATTACCGCCGGGGCCGACGATATTTTACGCCAAAAAGGCACAGTCATTATCCCCGATCTTTATGCCAATGCCGGTGGTGTGACGGTCAGCTATTTTGAATGGGTTAAAAACCTAAACCATATTCGATTTGGCCGGATGCAACGGCGGCAGGAGGAATCGCGCCATCAACTGATCGTTGATGAATTGGAACGCCTATCAAAAGATACCGGTATTGGTTGGACATTGTCACCCGATTTCAAAGACCGCTATCTGCGCGGTGCGGGGGAATTGGAACTGGTGCGTTCTGGCCTGGATGACACGATGCGCGCGGCGTATCAATCAATGCGCGATGTGTGGTGGACGCACAATGATGTGCCAGATTTGCGCACCGCAGCATTTTTGGTCAGCATAAGGCGCGTCGCGCTTAGCTATCAGGCAAAGGGTATTTAGGAAGTGCGAGCCCTATTTTGCCGCCATACATCAGTAGTACATTGAGCGAGAGAACGTGTGAGGTGCAGGGTAAACCGCACCTCACATCGACCCAATTTAATAATGTTCTTTTGCAGGCAAGCCTACCAAGACCACTACTTCAATTTGCCTGGCGACGCAGGAATGCAGGCACCTCAATGCGTTCACGATCAGGATCAACCGCATTCCCATCGCGGGTGGTGCGCTGTGGCGTATGCCGCCGTTCAACGGGGGGGGTCACATCTTCCCTTTGGCCTGTCATGCGATGGATCAACGAATTAATACCAAAACGGCCTTTTTTACTTGGCTCGCCTTGATCGGACTTTTCCTTGGCTGATTTGGGGGACGCATCCGGCGCTTCTTTTTCCACCGCTGCACGCAACCGTGCAAGCGTTTCGGGGGACGGGGTTCCTGGTGCAACAGATTTTTGAGATTGCCCAGGGGTCAGACTAAACCGCGGGCCACCGCCGCCCTCGGCCATTGTCGCAGACGTTTCTGTGTCTTCTAATGGTGGGTTTGGGCTATAGTAGGATGGCGGCGGCACATCTGCTGCGGGCTCT
>CALFSY010000033.1 GCA_937916365.1 uncultured Jannaschia sp.
CAACAGCGCCAGCGGCAACAAAATCACCAATTTATTAAAGATGGACCCCCGCGCGATTTTCCAGACAATCGGCAATTCGCGGTCGGCGGAAAACCCATGCACGTATTTCGGTGTAACGGCGGCATCGTCGATCACGGCGCCTGCTGCCTTGGCTCCGGCTTTCGTTGCCTGCCCGATCACATCATCGACGGAGGCCGCCGCGACCTTTGCGATCGCGGCCACATCGTCCAAAAGTGCTAAAAAACCGCTCATGCCTTCCTATCCTTTGCCTATGATGTGCCCCTGCATGGCGCGACCATACCCCATAGTGTGCGCCCCGCAAGGTTTATGGATAACCCATCAAGGGTGGATTGAACATCAAAGAGACACCAGGCCATTTGTCCCGCCCATCGAACATTGCTAAATGTTATCTAACGATTGGAGAGGCACAAATGACCGACATATACTTAATTACGGCCGAAGATATTGCAGAAATGGAAGGTCTTTCAAAAACGCACTTTTTGAATCCAAACGCCGTGCGCGTGAACAAATCGCTGGGTGATATGGCGGGGCTAACGGGGTTTGGGTTTCATATCATTGATGTGGCCCCCGGCCGCGCCACCACGGAATATCACGTCCATTATCACGAAGACGAATGTGTTTTTATACTGGCCGGCCGCGCGATTGCTATCATAGGGGACGACGAATTTGATATAAGCCCGGGCGATTTTATCGGGTATCGCAAAGGCGGGTTGGCGCACACCATTGTAAACACCGGCACCACCACGTTGCGCCTTATTGTGGTGGGCGAACGTCTATCCCATGATGTTGCCGATTATCCGCACCGGGGCAAACGTATTTTTCGGCAACAGGGGCTGCCGGCGAATTTGGTGGATCACAACGCGATTGAAACGCCAACCATGGGCGCGAAATCATAAAACCAATGCGCCCACCCTTTTCCTTTGGGGGGCAACCGCGCTATGACGCCAAGGGTGGGGCCGTCGCCCATTATTTGGATGTTGCGGGCGGGTATGGCCCATGGGCACCACACCAAACACTGGTCAACACACGCATGTCACAAGGTTAGGAGACACACACCATGGCCGTCAAAGTCGCGATCAACGGGTTCGGGCGCATCGGGCGCAACATTTTACGCGCGATCATCGAAACGGGCCGCACCGATATTGAGGTGGTGGCCATCAACGACCTGGGGCCGGTTGAAACCAACGCGCATCTGTTGCGGTATGATTCGGTCCATGGGCGGTTTCCGGGCGCTGTGACCACCACCGACACTACAATC
>CALFSY010000034.1 GCA_937916365.1 uncultured Jannaschia sp.
ATTGCTTAGCTTTCCTTGATCGGTCGCCATGCCCAACGTGGTATAGCGTTTGGTTTGTTCGACGCTTTCAAACCCTTCACGTGTGGCCAGATCAACATCGGCGACCTTTACATCATTTTGAAAATCAAGCCACATTTTAGCACGTTTTTTTACGCTCGCGTCGCGCGGCATCACCCACACCGGCATCATCGGGGCCTCGGCCGGGGCCGTAAACTGCGGCACAGGGGGCGGTGTTTGCGTATCCACGCCTTTGTCACCCATCACGTGCCCCGTTGCATCGTGGGCATTTTGCAGCACGTCTTGCGGGTGCAGGGCGCCCGCCGCGGCCCCCACACAAGTTACGAACGCTTGCCCATCTTGATTGGTGGGCGGGTGGGCCGGATCGGGGCAAAACATCGCGTGCGTGTCATCCCAGCGCAGTTTGCCCCCGCAATGCGACCACAGATGCACCACGGGCGACCATCCGCCGGACATGGCCACTGCGTCACAGACGATGGTCTCGGCCACCGCGCCGCCCGCCCCGGCCTGGCGGCATAGGGCCACGCCGGTGACTTGGCGCGTGCCCTTGACCTCATCAATCGCCATGCCGGTTTTGACGGGGATGCCCAGATCGCGCACCTGCGTGGCAAGTGTGCTTTCGACCCGTTCGCGGGTATCAACAATACATGGCACCGTGACGCCTGCATCATGCAGAATGCGGGCGGTGCGATAGGCATCGTCGTTATTGGTAACAATCACCGTGCGTTGCCCCACTGCCACGCCATAGTTAACGGCATAATCGCGCACCGCTGCGGCCAACATGACGCCGGGTTTATCGTTGCCCTCAAAACTTAGCGGGCGTTCCACCGCACCGGTGGCGGCAATCACATGCCCCGCGCGGATGCGCCACAACCGGTGGCGCGGGGCGTCGGTGGCGCCTGGTGCATGATCGGCCACCTGTTCATACGCGATGACATAGCCGTGGTCATACACCCCAGCAACGCTGGTGCGGGGGCGCAGATGCACGTTGTCCATCGTGCGCAGGGTTGCGATGGTTCGCTCCACCCAGGCGTCGGGGGCAAGGCCGTCAATATCGCCGCCATCAACCGGGGCGCGCCCGCCCCAATGGGGGGTTTGTTCACACACCAACACCCGCGCCCCTGCGCGCCCTGCCACCAAGGCCGCATGAAGCCCCGCAACGCCACCACCGGCGATCACCACATCGACATGGGCATAAAAATGTTCATACCGGTCAGCATCAGGTTTTTTGGGGGCATCGCCCAGGCCCGCCGCGCGGCGAATAAAGGGTTCAAACACGTGTTTCCAGGCCGCGCGCGGGTGCAGAAACGTTTTGTAATAAAATCCCGCCGGCAAAAACTGCGCCAGTGCGGCGTTTAGCGCCCCCACATCCCACCGCAGGCTGGGCCAGTGGTTTTGGCTTTGGGCGCGCAGGCCACCGAAAACCTCGGTCGTTGTGGCGCGTTGATTGGGTTCAAACCGCCCGTCCGTGCCCAGATTGACCAGGGCGTTGGGCTCTTCCACCCCTGCGGTAACGATACCGCGCGGGCGATGGTATTTGAACGACCGACCCACCAATGTTTGCCCCCCCGCCAAAAGGGCCGAGGCCAGCGTATCACCCGAATACCCCTGCATCGGTGTGCCGTTGAAATGGAAGGTCAGGGGCGCCGTGCGATCAATCAGGCGCCCCCCGTCAGCCAGGCGATGGGGTTGGCGCGCGCTCATGCCGGGCTCCAATCGGGGTGTTTGGTGCGGATTTGGGTAACAACCTCAGCGGGCGGTTCATGGGTTTGGGCGGGGTAGGTGCCAAACACCTGCATGGTGGCGGTATCCCGGGCGGCGATGAACCACTTGCCACAGCCATAGGTATGGCGCCAGCGTTCCAGATGCACGCCCTTGGGGTTGGGGCGCGTAAAAAGGTAGGCCTCAAACGCCGCGTCATCGGCCCCAGGCCCTTCGCGGCGCAGGTGTGCCTGACCACCAGGGGTGAGTTCGGTTTCATCGGCGGCCATGCCGCAATAGGGGCAGGTTAGGATGAGCATTTTTAGCGTCGTCTCTTTTCAAAAAATTTCAAAATATCATCAATTTTGCTGAGTAACTCATCAGCGTTAGATAGCATCCATTTTAAGTCAGTTAACCATGCTGCAAACAACTGATCCATCCATTGACTTCGTATATCCAATTCAGGTTGAATTTGTAGGTTTTGATTATCTATTGTTTTTGCAAGCAGAATCTCATTTAATTCCTGTTTCAAT